>JAEMQE010000223.1:6448-13558 GCA_022758945.1 Lentimicrobium sp.
CCTGGGCTGTACCCGCAACTGTAAGCTATCAAGCTTGTTGTTATCTACAAAACCACTGTTCTAAAAAATGGGATGGGAAGGTAAACAACAAGACGCAAGCCAGGAGACCTGCCTATTACATCGAGTATCAAACTTTCGGGAAAAAAGGTTTGGGTATGGGTCATTCTATGCTTTTCTCCCATTTTTATTATTAAAAATGTTTTATTAAAATGAACAACAAAATCGTTCGTATCAGTGCGTTATTCGTGCTGATGACCAACTGTGTTTTTGCGCAGCAAAAAGACAGCATTGCTTCACCAACTCCTTTGGATGAAGTAGTAATTTCTGATTCTAAATTTGCTTTGGCCAAAGAAAAATCAGGGAAAGTAATCACTAAAATCACTTCCGAAGACTTAAAAAAGAGAGAAGGACAAAGCATTGCTGCTGTCCTAAATTCTGTTGTGGGTGTCGAAATTAATGGGAGTCAAAGTGTAGCCGGAAAAAATTTGGGCTACTACATTCGAGGCGGGAAAAACAATCAAGTGCTTATTCTTATTGACGGAATTCCGGTTACGGATGCTTCGGGAATTAGTTTTGAATATGATTTGCGCTTGCTTCCTGCTAATCAAGTTGAAAGTATCGAGATTATGAAAGGTGCTGCGAGTACTTTGTATGGGAGTGGGGCTGCTACTGGTGTGATTAATATTACTTTGAAAAAATCAGGTAAAAAATCCATTCAAGGAAATGCCTATTTTAATGCAGGAACCAATAATACGGCTACTGATAAAAAAACTAATTTAGAGGACTTTAATCAAGGGTTTTCTGTGAATGGAAATGTGAAAAAAGTCAATTATTTTGCCTCTTTGAACAGCACGGAAACCAATGGAATGTCGCAAATTGCTCCGCCAAATGAAAGCGTAAAATATGAATATGATCGTTTTTCGAGAATCAATTATTTGGCTAAATTGGGTTATAAAGCTTCAGAGAAAATGACATTGGATTTCTTCGGAAATTTCGACAAAATTAACAATGATTATGATGGTGGTTTTGACAACACGGGAACAAACGATGTTAGTCAGAATAATTCTAAAACAGAACAATTTCGTTTTGGTTTTATGCCAAAATACAAATATAACAATGGACAATTCATCCTGAATTCGAGTTTCAATAAAATAACTCGTTCTTATAATGAATTAGACAGTTATTCCGGGACAGTTGGTCTTTCGCAATACGATTCCAGAAGTGTGAATGTTGATGGGTATAACAAATATGAGTTTTCTAAATCTTTATTTTTGGTGGCTGGAGCACAATATCAGTTTTTCGATATGAATAGCATAACACCTTATGGGAATATTGCGAAAGAGAGCACTAAATTCAATATGATAGATCCTTATGTTAATGGAGTTTTTACATCAGATTTTGGCTTGAATGTCAATGCTGGAGCACGATTGAACATTCATAGCGAATACGGAAATCAGTTGGTTTATAACCTAAATCCATCTTATGATTTTAAAGGATTTCCGTTGAAAGTTTTGACATCTTACAGCACGGCTTTTGTGACTCCAAGTTTGTATCAATTGTATTCAGAATATGGAAATACAACATTAACCCCAGAAAAAAATAGCACGATTGAAGCAGGTTTTGAAACGAAACTTCTAGACAAGAAACTTCGGTTTTCGGTAGTTGGATTTTATCGGGAACAAACTAATTTTATCGGATTTTCAACGGCTTATAAATACATCAATATCGATGGAACTAATAAAGCCAAAGGAGTGGAAACCGAAATCACTTTTGTTGTAAACGAAAATATCAAATGGATTTCCAATTATACTTTCACGCAAGTAGATGAAGCCTTGGAACGATTGATTCCAAAGCATAAATTGAATTCCTCATTGGATTTTCAAATGTGTAAAAGAGCCTTTTTTAACCTAAATTATCAATATGTTGATGGACGAAATGACGCTTTCTTTGATGGAAATACTTACGCTACTCAAAAGGTAGTTTTAGGTTCATACCAATTGGTAAATGCAACTTTACGTTATGAATTGGTAAAAAGCAGATTGAGTATTTTTGGAACTGCAAACAATATTTTGAATGCTGATTTTGTCGAAAATGTGGGTTATAGTTCTCTTGGAAGAAATTACAAGTTTGGATTGAATATTAATTTGTAGAATCGTTTTCCTTTTAAAAAGTTAGCCACGAATTACACAAATTTTCACTAATTTTTCTTTACGTAAGTCAAGAATTTGTGAAAATTTGTGTAATTTGTGGCTAATAAACTTATTCCAAAGCTTTCAACAAACCTTCCGGAGCTTTTTCGAGATACATTTGGTTTTGGCCTGTTATGGATTTCACATCTTTAAAATCATCAAATTCAAATCCTGGAATTGGTTTTGCCATTCTTGCTGTTCCAGTAATTTTTCCAATTGCCAAATATAAATAAGGTTCAGTAGGATCTCCAAGAACACCCAAAGTACTTAAAGCCTCTTTTTGCTGATAAGTTGGTGTTAATCCATTATAGTAATCGCCAAAACCTGCAGCGTTTGTAATTTTCAATACTATGGGTTGCATAGCATATTTATGATTTGGATTTCTATTTTCTTTTCCAAAATCTGGTGAATCGTATAAGGTAACTGAGCCAACGTTTTTTCCAACAGTAACATCTCCAATTTGAACAACTTCCATATAGGGTTTTAAACCATTAACTATTAGTTCACTAGCAGATGCTGTACTTTTTGTTGTAAGGATGTATATTTTAGTTAAGTTCAAACTATTAATTGGAGTTGTTCCAATTTTATCAGTAAATAAATTCAATAATGCACCAGGGTCATTGGCATTAAAATAGCTTTCAATTTTACTATTCCATTGTTGTTTTGCAAAAACTTTACCAGGATATTGCCCAGTAATCATGCTTGCTAAACGGGTTGCAGTTTGAACAGAACCGCCAGAATTATAGCGTAAATCAAGTACAAAATCAGTAATTCCTTGATTTTTTAACGAGCCAAAGGCATCGTTGAGTTGGGTGTCATAATTGGCATAAAAACCATTATACATTAAATAGCCAATTTTATGAGTACCTGATGTAATAACTTTGTTTATGAAAATAGGATTTTCGTCTAAAACCGTTTTTGTCAATGCTACTGTTTTTCCATTTGGCGTAATAGTTCCAGCGTTTAAATCAGCCATATTTAAGGTGTAATTTGAATTGGATCCAAAAAGTAAACTTTCATAATTACTAAGAGTAAGTTGTGTGCCATTTACACCCGTAAAAAAATCGCCACGTTTGATATTTTTTGTAGAAGCATCTGAGTTTGGAATGATATAACGTACCCAACCAAAAATATTTGTTGTACTACCTGGAACATAACTTAAACCAAAATCAACGCCATTGTTGTCAGTTGTACCTTGCAACAAGCCTTCTAGTTTAGTGTAATCACTTTCTATCCAGCTGAATCTATCGATAGATTTATCAACTCTCAAATCATCAAATAAAACTTCTGGTTTTGAATATCCTGACAAAAAAGTGTTTAATTGCTGTTGATTGGCAAATTTGTTATCAGATAAATTAGGCACATCGGCTTGCCACAAGTAATAAAGATTCAATCCTTTCCATATAAAATTATTGATTTCCAGATTAGTTGGAACCGCTATATCGTCTTGATCCTGACAACTTTGGAAAGCAAAAGCGGCTAGAAGAAAGGCGATTATAAATTTGTAGGTTGTTCTCATATTTGGGTTTTATTTTATTAAACGTAAAAATACCAACTTTAGTTTTATTTTATAAAAATTTGTAACAAAAATAGTTTAGATTCGTCTTGATTGTATAATCGATTTAGTAAATGCTTTTTATGGGCCAAAATGAGTTTGTGAAATTGATTGCTCCTTTCAAAGATAAAGTCTTTAGACTAGCAAAGCGATTGCTCATAAGCTCTGAAGAAGCGGAAGATGCGACTCAGGAGGTTTTGATAAAATTATGGAGCAGAAACAAGAATTTAGACGATTTCAACAATATTGAGGCTTTTGCAATGACGATGACCAAAAATTATTGTTTGGATCAATTGAAATCAAAAAGAGCAGGAAATCTCCAAATTGTTCATAATGATTTTGCCAATAATGAGCCAAGTTCTGAAAAAATAGTGGAAGACAACGATAGTTTGGATTGGGTTGAGAAAATTATTAATCAATTGCCGGTCCAACAACGATTAATTATCCAGTTTCGTGATGTAGAGCAATATGAATTTGAGGAAATTGCAAAAATACTGGATATGAATGAAACCGCCATTCGCGTGGCACTTTCGAGAGCGAGAAAAACAGTCAGAGAATATATGATAAAAGCACATAGTTATGGAATCAAATAAAATAGAAACACTTTTAGAAAAATACTTTCGGGGAGAAACCAGTATTGCCGAAGAAAATCAATTGCGAGATTACTTTTCTTCACCTAATGTTTCGCCAAATTTAGAGCAATACAAACCTATTTTTGGATATTTAGCTTTGGCCAAAGAGCAAAATTTCGAGCAGGAAATTGTGCTGAAATCCAAAAAACGAAATTTAGCGTGGTTGTCTATTGCAGCTTCGGTTGTTGTTTTGCTAGGAATTGGAACGTACAGTTATTTTAATTACTATAATATAAATCAAAATCAGGATTTAGGAACTTATGATGATCCGGAAATTGCTTTCAGAGAAACACAAAAAGCATTGTCAATGCTATCAACCCATTTAAATACCGGGATTGAAAGCGTACAATACGTTCAGGAATACGAAAATTCGAAAAACTTAATTTTTAAACAACAATAAAAACAATAAATGATGAAAAAATTTCTAATAACAGTAGTAGTAGCATTAGTTTCCAATGCTTTTTTTGCCCAATCGGCTTTCGATAAATATGATGGGCAAGATGATGTGACTTCGATTATAGTCAATAAGAAAATGTTCCAAATGATGGGAAGTGTAAAAGTGGATGCCAATGACAAGGAAACCCAACAGTATTTAGACTTGATGAAAAAGCTGGACAACCTGAAAGTGTTTACAACTAAAAGCACAAGGGTTTCAGCTGATATGAAATTATCTGCTGACAAGTACATTAAAACTGCCGGTTTAGAAGAATTGATGCGCGTAAATGATGGTGGAAAAAACGTAAGAATAATGGTTAAATCCGGAGCAACTGACAGTCAAGTTAAGGAACTTTTGATGTTTATTGAAGGAGCAAACAAGGAAAATGAAACTATATTAATGTCGTTGACCGGTAATTTTGACCTGAGTGAGATTTCTGTTCTTACAGATAAAATGAAAATTCCCGGTGGTGATGATTTGAAGAAAGCCACAAGGGGGAAATAGTAAAATAAAATAATTTAGGATTTCAAGATTATTAATTCTAATAAAAATGCCTCAATATTGTTATTGAGGCATTTTTTTTATTGAATTTGGTTTTTCAAGTTCTAAAGAGTTTTATATAATGCTATACTTTTTGGTGAAATCTGAGACAATTTGTATTTTTTGAATAAGATGTCGAAGTATAGTTTAGATTTTTCAAAATCTTTACTTTCATAATAATAATTTCCTAAGTATTCAAACATTTCAATCGAATTATATCCTTTGTCTATGACTCTTTCATAAGTTTTACGAACATCAATCAATGCATATTTTTGCTTGTTAATTGAATCGTAAAAAACGGTTTGCGAATGTGCATTGCATATACCCAATACTATAAATGAAAAAATAAAAAATACCGATAGATTACTTTTTAATTTTGTTTCTATTTTTTCCATATTTAAGCTAAAATTTCTGATATTGGGGAGGCTAAATTACACATTTGTAATTAATAAGCAAATTTATTTGACATTTATGTCAATATAACTCTCTTATAATTAGTTTATTATTATGGAATGAAAATAAATTATATTTTTTTGATTCATCTAGTCCAATATTATTTATTCTGTTTAGAATTAATTATCATTTTTATATAGGAAAACCCTTTTTTGTTCAAAAGTAAAACTACTGACATTCAAAAAAATCAATACTTTTTTAACTAAAGCAATGAAAATCAAAATAATACATTCTAAAAATGAATATATTTTTTTTGTTTTTCTCTTTTTTTATTCCTAATTATCCTTGCCCGATAAATAAAAACTATCCTTAGGACATTATTTAACCCAATTCATCCTAATTCGTTTTGGTTTCTATTTATTTTGTCCTTATTTAGACTAAGAATAAATAATTATTCTGCTAACTTTTAAAAAGAATATTATGAAATCAACCGAACAAATTACAATGAAAACAATTGCAAAACTAGCACTGCTTGTAACCATCATGATGGTTCTATCCTGTTCTGACGAATCTGTGACAACGCCTCTCCCACAAAATTCAGCGGCAGCAAAACTCAAATCACTTTCTGCCAAAACGGGTAATGAAGGGGGAAAAGTCACCAGACCCATTGTTAATGCACTCCAAAGTGATGATTACCCAGGAGCTGGGCCTTTAGGAGGCGCTATCTACTATGGTACTATGTCTCATCTAGGAGAAGTACATGGCATTGCGAAGACTATCTCAGTCTCACCCGATAGCGATGGTAATTTGGACATAATAAATGATGAAGTAACTGTAGCTGCAAACGGAGATAAATTATTTTCCACTGGTTCCATCAAACTTATTTTTCCTTCTGAAGGCACTATTGCAACTATTACCGGAGGTTCTGTAATAACGGGAGGCACTGGTAGATTTAATGGGGCAACAGGGTATTTTATTTTTGAAAACATGACCATTGACCTAGTTACAGGTCATGAATCTCATACAGCTCATGGCGAAATAACGTATTAAAGCACCTAAATATTCATTTTGGAGATTTTAAACCCGGTAATCTATACTACTATCATATTTTGAAGGGTGGTAAAGGTTATCACTTTGAAACCAAAAACAGCATAAAAAATAGTGAGCTTACTATTTTTTATGCTGTTTTTCATTTATTCGTGACCACGGCGGGATTTGAACCCGCACGCCCTTGCGAGCACCAGCCCCTCAAGCTGGCAAGTCTACCGTTTCTCCACGTGGCCTAAAAAAATATAGAGACGTTTGCCTCAGCGAACGTCTCTATATTTTTTGGTGACTCGACTGGGGCTCGAACCCAGGACCCCA
>JAEMQE010000223.1:13658-19994 GCA_022758945.1 Lentimicrobium sp.
CGACTGGGGCTCGAACCCAGGACCCCATCATTAAAAGTGATGTGCTCTACCAACTGAGCTATCGAGTCATTTCGTTTCTTGAATGCGGGTGCAAATATAAGGTCTTATTTTTAATTTTTCAAAGCTATTTTATTATAAATTTGTCTTTTTTAAACAAAAGCACTTAACGCCTTAGTATATAAGGTTTTATTCAAATGAGAAAAATTATTTTATTAGGTTATATGGGTTGTGGAAAGTCTACAATTGCCAATAGACTGTCGAAAATCACCAATATTCCTTACGTAGATTTGGATAAAAATATCGAGGAGCGAACAAAATTGTCCATAAATGAAATTTTTAAACAGCGAGGTGAGATTTATTTCAGGAAGCTCGAGCGAGAGGTTTTTATTGAATTATTGAATTCTCCAGGAAATTTAATTATAGGTTTGGGAGGCGGAACTCCTTGTTATGCTAATAATCATGAATTATTAAAAGGAGAAAATATTTTGTCCATCTATTTAAAAGCCTCAGTTAAAACTTTATTTGAAAGATTAGTTGCCAATAAAAGCAAACGCCCGCTCATTGCTGATAAAAACGAGGATGAAATGAAGGAATTTATTGCCAAACATCTTTTTGATAGAAGTTTTTATTATAACCAAGCACAATATAAAGTAAGTATTGACGGTAAAACGAAGGATGAAACTACCCAAGATATTCTAACTATTTTAGCTTAGATAAGCATAATTATCACCGTTTTCATCAAAAACAACCTGCACATGTTCCAATGATGATGTAGAAAGTGAGATTCCTTTAAAATCAGCTTTTACCGGGTATTTTTTATGATTTCTATCTACAAGTACGGCCGTTTTAAATTTCGTTAAAGGCACATCCAGAAAATGTCTGACAGCATAAATCAGGGTGGTTCCAGAATTCAGCACATCATCTACAAGAACTAATCCTTTATTGGTATATTGTTCTTTTGTCAAAGAAGTGTTTATAGGCAATTCGGGATTTTGTTTATTGATTCGAACCTCACAAAGCGAAACTTTCAGAGTTGAAATTTTATTTAAAGCGTCCGCAATTTTTTTTGCAAAAGTAAATCCATTGGAAGCAATTCCTGCAATGACGATTTCGTCATCGTCTACAAATGTTTCATAGATTTGATACGCAATTCTTTTTATGGTATGTTCAATTTCCTGATTCGATAAGATGATATTCTTGCTCATTTTGAAAAAATTAGATTTTAGATTTGTTTGATTGACATTGATTCTTCATTTTATTCATTTGTTTCGTTTCCGAAATCTTCTATGTCCCGACGATCTTTTTTTGTGGGACGGCCATCGCCGTTTTTTCGATAATGTTCCTTCGATAATTTCAGTAATTCTAAATGTTCATAGACTTCTGCCGGAGTTTCATTTTTTCGATACATATCAACTAGTTTGGCGCCCACACGATTGTCCGGAATATCTAGAACGGTGATTATTTGTGTGATTTGGTCTTTTCTAAAAGTGATTTTATCAGTGGGAAAAACCTCCTTCGAGGGTTTGGCAACTTGGCCATTTACGGTGACATGATTTTTTTTACAGGCCTCGGTAACCATATTTCGGGTCTTATAATATCGCACACACCATAAATATTTATCTATTCGCATAAATTTTCTAAAATCGAAGTTAAATTGTTTACAAAAATAAATCAAAATTGTATCTTGCGCACTTAAAAATCAGCAATAATGAACAAATTTAAGTTTTATTTTATTCTATTAATTACAACGGTCTCTTTATTTTCATGTTCAAAGAATGACACGCCTACCTATGAGCCACCACGAGATTATAAAACACAATATGATGTTGATATTGCTGACATTGAGGAGTATTTAAACACAAATTATATAACAGTAGTAAATCATCCGGGTTTTGTAGATGATCAGAATGTAACGATTACAAAAATTGATGCTGCACAACCTTCCATTATGTCTTATACAGCTAATGCTTTTGCTGGAAGCACAGTTTTTCCGCAACTTTGGAGCAAAGATGTAAGCAAAAATAATATAATCTATAAATTGTATTATTTAGTTTTAAGACCAGGAATAGGAGAATCTCCTTGCAATGTTGATGGTGTAATGACTTCTTATAGGGGGGATTATTTAGAGCGTACGGGAACTTCCGGCACAACTGTTACAACAGTTACCGCCACTAAATTTGAAGAAGTAGTATATCCTCAGGCCATGATAAGTTTGTTTACCACAATATCAGGATGGAGTGAAACTTTTCCCATTTTTAAAACAGGAACTTACACAGCAAATGCGGATGGATCAATTACCCATTATGATTTTGGTGCTGGCGTAATGTTTCTTCCTTCTGGATTAGCCTATTATAATACAGGTTCAGGTTCAATTCCTGCTTATTCACCTTTGGTGTTTAGTTTTAAGCTATATGAATTGCAAAGATTAGATCAGGATAATGATGGGATTTTCTCTTTTCAAGAAGACCTTAATGGAGACGGTTATGTCCGAACTTTGGCAACTGGTGTCGTAAATCCTGATGATACTGATGGTGATGGAGTTCCAAATTTCCTTGATGTTGACGATGACGGAGATAATTATACTACAAGACTGGAAATCACAAAACCTGCAGGAACTAATTCTGGTTTAAGTGCTTATTTTCCGTATGATCCTATCGTAGATAATCCTCTGACAACTGCTATTGAAACTGAAACAAAAGGAGTCCCAGAATATTCTGCGGCAGGAACTCCGGATTATACAACTCCTACAAGATTAAGAATATATCTTGACAAAGCGCATCATACAGCAAAACCATAATTTTGGTGGAGTTGAATCAAATAAAAAACCTCGAAATATACTTTCGAGGTTTTTTTATGGTAAAAAATAAGCAACAATCTTATTTTCTTTTTATCACTTTTTCTACAGCGGCAACAATCGCCTGATTGTTCAACTTGTATTTCTCCATCAATTGCTCTGGAGTTCCGCTTTCGCCAAAACTGTCCTGAACAGCAACAAACTCTTGTGGAGATGGATTATTCAAAGCCAAAACTCTGGCAACGCTTTCGCCAAGACCACCAAGAATGTTATGTTCTTCGGCAGTAACCACACATTTGGTTTTTGCTAGTGATTTCAAAATCGCTTCTTCATCCAATGGTTTTATAGTGTGAATATTGATTACTTCGGCAGAAATTCCTTTTGCTTCCAATGCTTCGGCAGCAACAAGCGCTTCCCAAACTAAATGTCCTGTAGCAATAATCGTTACATCTGTTCCTTCATTTAGCATAATCGCTTTTCCAATAATAAATGGTTCGTCAGCAGGCATAAAATTGGGTACAACTGGACGTCCAAAACGCAAATAAGCAGGACCGTGATGATCTGCTAAAGCGATTGTCGCAGCTTTGGTTTGATTGTGATCACAAGTGTTGATTACAGTCATTCCGGGCAACATTTTCATTAGTCCAATATCTTCTAATATTTGATGTGTTGCACCATCTTCGCCCAATGTTAAACCAGCGTGTGAAGCACAAATTTTTACATTTTTATCTGAATATGCTACTGATTGACGAATTTGGTCGTACACTCTTCCCGTAGAAAAGTTAGCAAAAGTTCCCGTAAAAGGAATTTTTCCGCCAATGGTTAATCCCGCTGCAATTCCAATCATATTGGCTTCAGCAATCCCAATTTGGAAAAAACGCTCCGGATGATTTTTCTTGAAATCGTCAAATTTTAATGAACCAATTAAATCTGCACAAAGTGCTACCACGTTTTCATTTTTAGCTCCTAATTCTGTCATTCCCACTCCAAAACCGGAACGAGTATCTTTACTTCCTGTATTTATATATTTTTTCATTTTTCTTAATTGAAAGATTAAAAGATTTTAAAATTGAATGATTTAGTGTTGAATCTGAAATCTGCAATCTAAAATCTGCAATCTGATTTAATAATCGCTTTCGGCTTCAGTATAGTTTTGACTCAAAGCATTTTCGAGTTGGGCATCATTTGGTGCTTTTCCGTGCCAAGCGTGACTGTACATCATAAAATCTACTCCGTTACCCATTTCAGTATGCAATAAAACACAAACTGGTTTTCCTTTTCCGGTTCTTGATTTGGCTTCAGTCAATCCAGCGATAATCGCTTCAATGTCGTTTCCTTTTGCAATTTCCAAAACATCCCAATCGAATGCTTCAAATTTGGCACGAATACTTCCCATTGCCAAAACTTCGTCAGTTGTTCCGTCAATTTGTTTTCCGTTTACATCTACTGTTGCAATCAGATTATCCACTTTTTTAGCAGAAGCATACATTATGGCTTCCCAGTTTTGGCCTTCTTGCAATTCGCCATCGCCGTGTAAGGTGTAAACCAAATGGTTGTCTTTGTTCAACTTTTTTGCCTGAGCAGCACCAATGGCAACGGATAATCCTTGTCCCAAAGAACCCGATGCAATTCTCACACCTGGTAAGCCATCGTGAGTTGTTGGGTGTCCTTGTAATCTTGAATTGATTAGACGGAAAGTTGCTAATTCCGATACCGGAAAATAGCCGCTTCTTGCTAATACGCTGTAGAAGAGCGGAGAGATATGGCCGTTGGATAGGAAGAATAAATCTTCTCCAATCCCGTCCATATCAAAACCTGGTTTTCTGTCCATTATGTTTTGGTACAAGCTGACCATAAATTCGGTGCAACCAAGAGAACCTCCGGGATGACCTGAATTGACAGCGTGAACCATACGAAGAATATCTCTTCTGACTTGGATAGTTAAATCGTTTAATTGTTGTGTGTTAGGCTTCATTTTATGTGTAAAAGTTAAACTGCTGCAAATGTAATTTTTATTTTGCCGTAAGACAAATGATTTTTGGAATAGTTATTATGGTTTATGAGCACAAAAAAAGTCTCACAAAAAGCGAGACTTTTCCAACGGTAACAGGACATTTAAAAACTATCTTTTTGCCTTTTCGAAGGCAGTATTTTTTTATTTAATTTCCTCGTATTCTACTTCTTCAATTTTATCGGAATTACTTTTCTTTATTGGCACGGAGCAACCATTTGCACCACAACAACCTGTGTTTGTAATTGCCTGAAATATAAAAAATAATGCTACAATTCCAGAAAATATACTTTGGGTTTCAACAGCTTGGACGGCGATATAAATTCCCAATCCTAAACGTAGAATGCGCATAAAATTCCAATCGGTTAGTAAGGTTTCTTTCGTCATTATAGTTTACTTTGAAGACTGTACCAACCTCCGCCATTGTGTACTTGAGTGTAGCCATTAGCGGTTAAAATTCCTTTTGCAGATGCACTTCTCATTCCTGATGCACAACAAGTGATAATGGGTTTATTTTTATCTTTCAGTTTAGCCAAGTTGTTTCTTAAAGTATCAACTGAAATATTAACTGAACCTTTAATGTGTCCGCCAGCAAATTCAGATTTAGAACGTACGTCCAAAATAATAGCTCCATTTTTTACCAATTCAGCATAGTTTACTCCTGGTCCAATTCCAAATAATTTTTTTAAGGTATTTATCATTTTTTGATTATTTACTTATAGATTTATAATAATTTACGTTTAGCCACGAACCTCCATTATAACACTCGATACCATACTGTGATAGAAAATGATGTGCCTGACCACTTCTCCCGCCTGATGCACAACACAATATTAATGGGGCTTTCAGAGCTTTTAATTCTTCAATTCTTTCCGGGATTTCATTCAGGGGAATGTTGATGGAACCGGCAACATTGCCACCCATAAATTCACCATAAGTTCGTACATCCACGATTGTACCTTGATTTTCTTTTATTAATTTTTCCATATCCATTTTTTCAACTTTCAATTGTTTTACACTTTATAAAGCGTTATAATAATAATTTATACGGCAAAATTAAAGCAACGATTGTGCTTTGACAGTAACTTTGGTTACACAAGATGAATTTTGTTTTAAAAATGAATTTTTATTATTTCCGGGTAATGGATAAAATCAATATTTCAGGTTTAAAATATTGTTCTTGTTCCGGATGAAGTTGTTGAATTTTTTTTACCACATCCATTCCTTTGGTGACTTTTCCAAAAGCGGCAAAACCTTGTCCATCCTTGTTTCTTTTGCCACCAAAATCCAAAGAAGGTTGGTCATTGATGCAAATAAAAAAACTGCAAGTGGCTGAATCTGGAATGTCTCTCGCCATAGAAATTGCTCCGTTTTTATGAAGTACGCCTGTTTTTGAAGTTCTCTCGAGTGGAATCGCTGCAAAAACCTTTGTCGAATCAACTTCGCCACCTTGAATGACTTCAATTTTCACGAAATCTTTAGGCTGATTGTTTAAAGTTACCGAACGAAAAAAGCTAGTGTTGTCATACAA
>JAEMQE010000002.1:0-17618 GCA_022758945.1 Lentimicrobium sp.
TAAATTCCAAAAAAAATAAAATCCCAAATCCCAAGTTATTATAATTGGGATTTGGGACTTTTTATTTAATTTTTACTTCAACTTTAATTCTAGCTTCTCTGCAAAATAATCGCAAAAGTCTTGCATTGTAGCTGACATTTTTTCGTCGCCAGTAGCTCTTTGAAATGTTTCGGTCATAGACAACAAGGTTTGATGAAAGAAAATTTTCATTTCTTCGACAGACATATCCTTAGTCCACAATTCGATGCACTTTGTTGCTTTTTCGTCACTATTCCAAACCGAAAGCATAAAGGCTTTTGCTTCTTCTAAATTAACTCCTCCTTCGACCGCAGCCCAAGATAGTTTTTCTGGAATTCGGTTTTCGTCTAATTCGATTTGAATTTTTATTTCGGATGTATTGTTATTCGCCATTTTTTTTGGGTTTATATTTAGATTTTTCAAATAATTCTTTGGCATTCATTTTTAACATTTCTTGAAGCGAAACTTCGTTGTTTTTCATATAAGAACGCACCATTTGCCAGCCTATCCAAGCGCCAACTCTTCCTGGAGATTCATTGTCGATTTCGAGATAGAATTTCGAAAATGGAGCGGGATTTATAAATCGATTATTCAGTTTTTGATCGTCACTGTATAACATTTCATTTTCCAGAAAATACCGCCACATATAACTTTCGTTTTCCTCGCACCACTTGATTTGTTCTGGTGTGTAGCCCATTTTGTCGGCATCAGTGTAATCAGGCAAAAGCAAGTCTTTTAGGTACAATTGTTTACCAAAATAAATCATTTGACCTAACAAATTTTTGTCGGTAATGGGAGCAATTTTATGTGTTGAAAAACTCGAAACCACATCTGGGAGAATCTGTTTTTGCTCGAAATTTTGTTTCAAATACTTGGGAAATTGATAAAATTTATGCGCTTTTCCCAAATACAATTCAAGCGATATAATTACTAAGCTATCAGTATAAATCACCTTGTTGTTATAATCCATTTCAGAGATTACGGTAATTATTTTTGGCGTTTTGGTTTCTGGGAAATAATATTTTATGTGCTGAAAAAGTGAGCTAAGGTCTTTTGTAACGGGTTCAAAATTGGAATATTTTTTTTGAACTTCGGTATATAATTCTCTCCAGAGTGGATTTTGCATTTTTTCTAACCAAATGTTATCTGGAGTTCCTTTTGGAAAAAAAAAGGGAAATTCTTTTTTTAGTTTATCCAAATCCTTTGGAGACGTCTCAAAAAAAAGTTTATCAAAACGTTCTACTTTAAGTTCTACCGGAATTTTTTCGACTGCTTTTTCGACTTTTGATTTTTTTTCGCAAGAAATAAAAGCAAGTGTTATAGCAATTATAAAAAGTATTCTTCTCATTATATTTTTTTTATCCACTATAACGATATAAATCTTCTTCTTTTTTGCAAAAAAGAAAAGATTAAAATGAATAGCGGGAATAGCTTCTAAAAATTATTATTTTTGCAAATATACAATTCCTACTTTTTAAAAACCCAAACTATTATGCCTAAAAAAAGCAGCCTTCAAGTTGAAAAAGTAAATACTCATATTGTCAATTGGTTAAAAACCTATGCGGAAAACGCAAAAGTTAATGGTTTTGTTGTGGGAATTTCTGGCGGAGTCGATTCGGCAGTTACTTCTACACTTTGCGCACAAACTGGGTTGACTACTTTATGTGTAGAAATGCCTATTCATCAGGCTCCAAGTCACGTAAGTCGTGGTCGTGAACATATTGAATTGTTGAAAAGTAGATTCGGAAATGTTTCAAATATTGAAGCCGATTTGACTCCGGTTTTCGAAAGTTTTAAGAGTCAAGTTCCTTGTAATGAGGAAGAATCTAAAACGCATTTGTCATTGGCTAATACTCGGGCTCGTTTACGAATGACCACTTTGTATTATTTTGCAGGAATTCAAGGTTTGTTAGTTGCCGGAACTGGAAATAAAGTCGAAGATTTTGGTGTAGGTTTTTATACAAAATACGGTGACGGCGGAGTCGATTTAAGTCCAATTGCGGATTTAATGAAGTCCGATGTATATGCTTTGGGTAGCTATTTAAAAATCCCAGTTTCAATTTTAGATGCATCACCAACCGATGGGTTATTTGGAGATGACCGAACTGATGAAGATCAACTTGGTGCAAGTTATGATGAATTAGAATGGGCAATGCTTGAGGAAGAAAAAGGAAAAATTTCCACAGATTTTTCAGGAAGGGAAAAAATTGTCTTCGAAATCTACAAAAAATTAAACACTATAAATCAGCATAAAATGAGGGAAATTCCAGTTTGTAAGATTTTGAACGAATTTAAGTAGTATTTTTCTAATAATTTTAGAAAGTTTACAGATTTTTTTATTAACTTTACATGTTGATAAATTATAGACAATTCTAAAATTTAATATTATGATAAAAGTTTGTTTAGCAAATAATCATCCCGTTGTGCATTTTGGGGTAAAATCCTACTTTAAAGATCACGATGACATTTCAATTGTTGCCAACGTGGGGAATTTTTTAATGGTACGAGACATCCTCCTAACTAAGGAGATTGATGTTTTAATCTTGGATCTGGAATTAGAAGGTCTTTCAAGTATTTTTGAAATTAAAAATATTTTGAAAAATTTTCCAAAAACAAAAATCATCATATTTAGCGATCTTTCAGAACAAATATATGCGCCAAATGCAATAAAAGCCGGAGTTTCAGGGTTTGTTTCTCAAAAAGAGAAATTAGAAACCTTAGGTCAGGCAATTATAAAAGTGCATCAAGGAAAAATAATCATAGACGAAACCGTTAAGAAAAACCTTGCTCTGATTGCTAAACAAAACAAAAGTGAACGTTTGTATCGTAAACTTTCTAATCGTGAAGTGGAAGTTTTGCGCTATTTAAGTGATGGTAAGAAAAATAACGAGATTTCTAAAATACTTGGCCTTAACGAAAAAACAATAAGCACTTATAAATTAAGATTATTGCAAAAATTAAATGTTACCAATTTAGTAGATTTGGTAAACAAGGCAAAAACACTAGAAATAGTTTAATTATAGCGAGACATTACTCTTCCCAATTTTTTAGAAAAGGAATTTATTAATTTATAGTAATCCATTGCCATAGACAAGGGCTCAATATTATCAGAATCAGATTCTGATGATATTGAGCCTTTTATTTCCTCAATAATTCTATCTACCAAATACCAACGTAATGTTAAAATAGTTTCAGAAACATACTGGCTAATAGTATCATTTTTAGTCTTTGGAAAAATGCTTTGACCTTCCCAGTTATGCAAAGCAACTCTTTCGTCTTCCATCAAAATATCTGTCACTTCCTGAGCAAATTCAGGCTGTAAATGCATTAAATATTGTTCAATGCTAAAGGTGGTTTCATTTTGAAGATAATAGTTAATTAAATTATTAAATATATCTCTGAATAAAGGATTTGCAAGTTCCACTTCGTCTTCCTGCAAACTCAAATAGATTCTTTGAAATACTTTATATTCTTTCTTTTCGATAACATTTTCAATCTCTCCAGCTTCATTTGTTTTTAAAAGAACGTCTTCAAATTCCTCTGTTTTGTTCCCGTACAACAAAAGAATTTCGATGATTTTCCGTTCTAATCCGTAGAGAATGTCAATTTTTTCGACCTGAATTGGAGCATCATTTTTAACAACTTCAAAAGCTTTATGCTCTTGCTTTTGCTTTTTTCCAATTTCGGAAATGTCTTTTTTAACTAATTGTGCCAATGTACTTATAAGCACTTGTTCAGAAATATCCATAATTCGAGAGCATTCCTGAATGTAGATTTCACGTTGAATTCTGTCTGGAATTTTGGAAATACTCACGACCATATCCCGAATCAAATCGGCTTTTTTGATGGGGTCATTTTTGGCATCATCCATCAACATAGATGCTTTGAACTGGATAAAATCTTTGGAATTATCCTCTAAATATTTGACCAATTCTTCATAAGGTGTCTTCTTGGCAAAACTATCAGGATCTTCACCGTCAGGGAAAGCACAAACTTTTACGTTCATTCCTTCCTCGAGAATCAAGTCGATTCCACGAATGGAAGCACGCAATCCGGCAGCATCTCCGTCAAAAAGAACCGTAATGTTTTTGGTCAATCTATTGATTAAACGGATTTGGTCTGGCGTGAGTGCAGTTCCTGAGGAAGCCACCACGTTTTCTATTCCTGCCTGATTGAACTGAATAACATCTGTGTAACCTTCGACTAAATAACAATTATTTTGTTTGGCAATAGATTGCTTGGCTTGGAAAATTCCATACAAAACTTTGCTTTTATGGTAGATTTCACTTTCGGGTGAATTGAGGTATTTTGCCGCTTTTTTGTCATTGCCCAAAATTCTTCCTCCAAAACCCAAAATCCTTCCCGACATACTTTGTATGGGAAACATCACGCGACCTTTGAAACGGTCAAATGGCCTGTCATCTTTTGGAATTGTTAATCCCGTGCTTTCCAGAAATTCTAATTTATAACCTTTTCCCAAAGCTTCTTTGGTTAAAGCATCCCAAGTTTCGGGCGAATATCCGAGAGCGAATTTCTTTATAGTTTCGCCTGTAAAACCTCTTTCCTTGAAATAAGAAAGACCAATTGCTTTTCCTTCTTCAGAATGCAAAAGCGTGTTGTGAAAATAATCTTTGGCAAATTCAGAAACCAAATACATACTTTCGCGAACGTCGGTATTTGCTTTTTCCTCGTCGGTTTGTTCAGTTTCTTCAATTTCGATATTGTATTTTTTTGCCAAATATCGAATGGCTTCCGGATAAGTAAAATGCTCATGTTCCATAAGGAAAGCCACAGAATTTCCTCCTTTTCCGGAACTGAAATCTTTCCAAATTTGCTTTACCGGCGAAACCATAAATGATGGAGAACGCTCATCCGAGAATGGACTTAATCCTTTAAAATTAGTTCCGGCTCGTTTTAATTGTACAAAATCGCCAATAACTTCCTCAACTCGAGCAGTTTCGAAAACAGTGTCTATGGTAGCTTTTGAAATCAATTTATGTTGAAAGATTTAATTATTGGAAAGTTGTAAAAATACGTAAATCAAAATATAAATTTTGATTTAAAAAATAAAAAAGTGCTTCATTCCTGAAACACTTTTTATTGTATAAAACTAACTCAACAAAATTTAATTAAAATCGAAACGCACACCAAGCGAAATATTATTTTGATCTACCACATTATTCTCAAATAATGGATTTAAATCATATTTCAAATATAAGCTGGTTGCTTTGTAGCCAAGGTAAGTACTCACTCCATAAATAAAATCATTGGCATTAAAATCTCCTTTTGTTTTTATCCTTATTTTATCATCGTCAATATGGTAATACATTTTTTGTTTTGACTTAATCCTAAAACCGCCGTAACCTCCTATTCCGAAACGAACTCCTTGATGTGTAGAAAAACTGGAAGTTCCAAATTTTGATTTGTTTCCCGAGAAATCAAACTCTAAATGCAAAGGCGCAACTAAATACACATTTTTAAAACGGGAATCCTCTAATTCATAAGGAAATACTTCAAGATTTGTTTGACTATTATCGGCAGTTACAAAATAGCGATTCTCTGTTGGACAAATATTGTTATACATAACAGAAAAACCATATTTCAAATGCAATAAATTATCATTTTTAAAAATTCGTGTATTCTCTGTATATCCCCATTCAAAGAAATGAGATTGCCAATAATAAAAATCGGAGTTGGCTACAGCTCCATTGGTTACTAGATTATTGGCTCCAAAAGCCAATACAAACTGAGAAGTGGTTCTTTTTTCGTTTTTATGTTTATTAAAAATATTTTTATCATAATTTATTTGAATCAAATTTATTCTTGATGAATCTTTTTCAACTAGTTTTCCGTCCACTTTTTGTTGAACAAGATCTTCAAGTTTTTGTTGCTCGACAGCCACTCTAGCTTCAATGTTTTTAGCTCTATTTTCTGCTAATTTTTGTTTCTTGGCGTCAGCTTCTTCTTTAGATATAAGTCCAGTTTCTAATTGAACATTTACTGCTTCGACTTCAATTTTCAGAGCTGATTTTTCTTCTTTTGTAATGTTCTCAATCTTGGATGAGATTGATTTTACTTGGGATTCAAAGGTTTCTTGCGCTTGAATTTTGCTTATGCAAAGAAGGATAAATACGGTAATGTAAAAGATAATTTTTGTCATGATGTAAAGTTTTAATTGTTCGTTTTTTGATTATTGATGATGATTATTGATTATTTCTATTGGCCAAAGCTTCTTTAGCTTCTTTGTATTTTTTGGTTATGGTATTTATAGCTTTTTCTCTAAATGAAACTTGTAATTCTCCGTCAACTTGATTTAGTAGAGAGGTAGAATTTATTTTTATTGCAGCCTTTTTCGTTTCTAGATTCGGTTTTTCTACTGAAGCCAGTAAACTATCAATATTTTCTAGGCTTGTTTTTCCATTTACAGCAATTGGTTCGTTTTGATTATTGGGTTGAATTTCGGCTACAACTTTTTCCGGAGCTTTGATTATTTCATTTTCGACATTGATTTTGGTGTTTTTTTGAGTTTGAACCAATGTTTTTGTTTCTTGCTTTATAATTGTTTTAGGCGAAATAAGTTCTTTTTTTAGGTTCTTAATTTCGGGTTTTGAACTGTCTTTTTGAGTTGGATTTTCAATTACAATATTGTTTTTTTTGAAATCGATTGTGTTTTCTTTTTGATTAAAAAAAACAGTTGAAATCAATAGGGAACCAATGAAACTAGCTGCAATATACAACCAAGTAAACTTTTGTTTAGGTTTTTCAGCAATGGATAACATAGCATCTAATCGATCCCAAGCTGCTTCCGAAGGGTTTATTTCTCGGGGATTTAGCTTTTCTCTAAATTGATTTTCAAGTTTATTCGGTTCCATTTTCGTAATTTTTTAACTTGTTAATTTGAGCTTGCAGCATTTTTCTTGCCTGCGAAAATTGTGATTTGGATGTTCCTTCATTGATTCCTAACATCATTGCAATTTCGCGATGTTTGTATCCTTCAATAGCAAAAAGATTGAATACCATTTTGTAACCATCGGGCAAACTGTCTATCAAAAACTGAATGTCTTCTAGGGAAAGCTGGCTTTCAATATTATTGAAACTTTCTTCCACATAATTTTCGTCTTCAATAAAATTCACTTTTTTATGAACTCTGAGGTAAGAAATGCATTCGTTAACTATTATTCGCCTAATCCAGCCCTCAAAACTTCCTTTGTTTTCGAAGTTTTTCAAATTAGTAAATACTTTCATAAAAGCAGTAATCATAATGTCTTCGGCTTGATGAATGTCCTTAATATATTGCCGACAAACCCCTAACATTTTTGGAGAAAATTGCGAATAAATCTTTCGTTGCGCTTGTCGATTGTTCTCGACCGCCAATTGAATGATTTCATTTTCTTCCTGATGTAAATTGATTACAGTCATTTTAGATTTTGGATTTGCTTAGCCTGTTTGCTATTCTGGCTCGAGTCAGATATTTGATTTTCTAATAGCAGCCTTCTATTTGTATAGACGACTAACAATGCAAAAAGGTTGCATCTTATTTGGAATTTTTTTTGATTTTAAAAAGTAAAAATCAAAAAGACCAATATAAACAATGGTTAACAGCAGAAAATTATTTGAAAAAATCTATTTTTTTCTTTCAATAACATAATTTACCATCAAAGTCAAAGCGCCTTTGAACTCAGATTTAGGATAATTATCTAAAAGTAAAAGAGCTTCCTGCTGGAATTGTGCCATTTTTTGTTCGGCATAAAGTAGTCCATTGTTGTCTTTCACAAAGGCAATAACTTCTTTTACTCGTTTTTTGTCTTTGTTATGGTTTTTGATGGAATTAATGACCCAGGATTTTTCTTTTGAAGTACAGTTATTCAAAACGTGAATCAATGGCAAAGTCATTTTTTGTTCCTTGATGTCGATTCCTGTTGGTTTGCCAATGGCCTCCTCGGTATAATCAAATAAATCGTCTTTTATTTGAAAAGCCATGCCGATGAGTTCTCCAAATTTTCGCATATTTTCGACCTGAATTTCATCTTCAATAACAGATTTTGCTCCTAAAGCACAACAAGCCGCAATTAAAGTGGCCGTTTTTTTTCGGATTATTTCGTAATAAACATCTTCAGTAATATCGAGCCTTCTGGCTTTTTCTATTTGCAATAATTCGCCTTCACTCATTTCGCGAACGGCTACCGAAATAATTCTCAGTAAATCGAAATCGCCGTTGTCAATTGATAATAACAAGCCTTTGGACAATAAATAATCTCCAACAAGGACCGCAATTTTGTTTTTCCAAAGCGCGTTGATAGAGAAAAAACCTCTTCGGCGATTACTGTCATCAACCACATCATCATGGACTAAAGTAGCCGTATGAATCAGCTCAATTACTGACGCACCACGATAAGTCCTTTCGTTTACAATTCCTTCAGAAACCATTTTTGCGGTCAAGAAAACAAACATTGGACGCATTTGTTTTCCTTTTCGATTGACGATATAATAGGTGATTCTGTTGAGCAAAGCCACTTTTGAAGTCATCGATTCATAGAACTTTTTTTCGAAAAGTTCCATTTCGTTAAAAATAGGCTGTTTTATTTGAGAAGTGATATTCATTTAGGATTCAAATATACTATTTTCGAATAAAACAACGTTATCTATTTACTGTAAATGAAAGTGTTTTTTGATTTTTTTTATTTTGAAGTAAGACGATTTTGAATTCCATCTGATTATTCATCTTTTAAAAACCTCATAATAAAATAAGATAATCTAAAATTTGCATAAAGCCTTACCAATTTCAATCCTTAAAAAATTAATTATTAGACAAATAACAATGAGTTGAAAATGTGTAGTTCAACGATTTTAAGATAACAATTCACTTGTTTTACATTTTTTTACATAAATTTGATAGCCCTATTTAAACCTTTTATTAATTTCTCTATCAAAAGAGGGAAACCTTTAAATTTTTTATTATGAAAACAAAAATTTTATTATTTGTGACATTACTTTCGATTACATTTTTTATCGGATGTAATACTAATGAGCCTGTTAATCAAACAACAGCAGCAATAACAACAGATGTTGCAGTTACCAATTCAGACATTGATGCCTCAATAGATGATGTTTCTATTATTGCAGAAGACCAGTTTGATATGCAAAAAAGTTTGACTGCAAAAACAAGTATGGGAATGGTTAGTATGTTGCCTCCTTGCGCAACAATAACTACTGTTTTAACCAATGATACCTATACAAAAACTATTGATTTTGGAACACAAGGGTGTGCATTACCTAATGGAAATATTGTGAAAGGAAAAATCATTATTAGTTTTACTAAAGATTTTACAACTCCAATAAAAACCATTACATATACCTTGGTAGGATTTTACCATAATGGCAAGTTGATTGAAGGAACTAAAACAATTGTTCGCGAACTTAAAAGCACTGATTTATTACCAGCAATACATCCAGTTACTACACATTCAATAGATATGAAAATTACATATCCTGATGGTACAATTTATACCAGAATAGGAACTCGAGTTAGAGAAATGATAGAAGGAATGACTTCTATTACTAATTGGGAGGACAATGTTTTCTTAGTTTGGGGATACAATATTACAACTTTCCCAAATGGTGATAAATATACTAGCACTATAAAAACTCCTCTTCGAATTAATATGAGTTGCAAAATGCCATTCCCGGTTTCTGGTGTTATTGAAATCATGAAAAATGACGGAAAAGCTACACTTGATTATGGAAAAGGAGATTGTGACGATCTTGCAACAATTACCATTAATGGCGTTGCAAAAGAAATTCATCTAAAAAAATAGACTTAGAATTATTGAAATTAAAAAGACGTCGTTTCAAGTTGTGAAACGACGTCTTTTTTTATGCTTTAAAGTTTTACTTTTTTAATACGTTTTTCAATACCAGATCTTTATCTAATTTTTTGGTGCAAAAGAACCAATCTTTACAATCCAAAGAATCGTCCTCTTCCATACGTTCTTTTGCAACTCCACAAGAACCTGCGGTTGGAACAATTACATCATCGCCCGGTTGCCAATCGGCTGGGCAGGCAACGTCAAAAGCATCTGCTGTTTGTAAAGCAATAATGACTCTGTAAATTTCTTGAAAATTTCGACCAATGCTCAAAGGATAATATATAATCGTTCTGATTATTCCTTTTGGATCCACAAAAAACACGGCTCTTACGGCTTTGGTATTACTCTCACCAGGTTGTATCATCCCATATCTTTTTGATATTTCCATCGTAATGTCTTCAATCAAAGGAAATTTTACTTCAATATCCTTCATTCCTTTGAATTCAATTTTTTCCTTGATCGTTCTCAACCAAGCAATATGGCTGTACAATCCATCAATCGACAATCCCAATAAATCACAATTGGCATCATTAAACTGTTTTTCCATATGCGCAAAAGTCATAAACTCTGAGGTGCATACTGGAGTAAAATCAGCTGGATGACTGAAAAAAACCACCCATTTCCCTTCATAATCTTTTGGGAAATTGATTGTTCCTTGCGTAGTTACCGCTGTAAATTCGGGTGCTTTTTCGCCTATTCTAGGCATAAAGGTTGCTTGTTCTTCCATACAATTTGTATATTTAAATTATTAATTATTTTATGGGTCAAAAGTAATTTAGATATTCTTTTCTTTATGTAACACTGGTTACAAATAATAGATTTTATTTATTGTATTATTTTTAATAATAGAAATTTTCTATGAACATATTGTCAAAACAAATCGGTTAAATTATTGGAATAAAAAAGGGATTACTGAATAGAAATCCCTTTTAATGTATGCTTTACTAAAACTTATAATTCACAAAAATAGTGAAATTTCGTCCCGGTTCTGTTATCGGAACTCTACCAAAATCGGCTTGATTGTTGAAAGCAAAGCTCAAATGATTATTATAATATTGGTCAAAAAGATTCAGAACTCCCACACCAATATTCAAACTTTCGATAGGTTTAAATCCTGCTTTCAAATCCATTACTTCATAACTTTGAGTTGCAATCTCATCGTACGAAAGTGCTATTTTAGGTTGCTCGGCAGTTAATGTATATTGTGCCGATGTCCAGAATTTTCCTTTTTCGAAGCTCAATTTCAATCGGGTTACCAATGGAGGGGTTAGTGGCAAACTTTCGTCAAAATCCTTGTTTTCGGTATAGACATAAGCTACTTCGGTCAAGAAATTAAAATAATTGGCAAATTTTAAATCGCCAAAAACTTCAAATCCTGTTTTAAATGCGTTGTCAATATTTCGAAAAACCTTCGGATGAATTGGTGGCGTTGTAGGATTGTATTTTCTAACAAGCGTTTCATCAACAACAGCCAATATGTAGTTTTCATAAATAGAATAATAAACAGAACCTCCGAATTTTATTTGGTCGAAAAATCCATTCAGCTTTTCTTTTCCGGTAAGGCCAATTTCAAACTGATTATTGGTTTCTGCTTTTAGATTTGGATTGCCAATATATTCATAAGGATCTCTACCTACATTGAAATAAGCGATATAACGCTCTTCGATACTGGCAGAACGAGTTCCTCTACCAAAAGCGATTTCTAAGGTATAATCTGGAGAAATCAGCCTTTTGTAAGAGATAGTTCCACTGAAATTGGTTTCATTTCGTTTGTCAATATTTGGATATAATTTAGCAAAACTAGCATCTAAATCTTGAGCATCTGAGGCGACAAAATCGACTCTTCCTCCAAGATTAACAATAGATTTTTCTGAAATAAACCATTTAGCTTCAGCAAAAGTACCGAAAGTATTGTTGTAACTGTCTTGCCAAATTTTATCATAAAAGGCTAATGGTGTTGGTAATGTGACCCCAGCCATAGTTTTCTTTACCAGTCTGTCTCTGCCACCATCTCTGGAGAGATTTACCATGTCAATTCCGGTAAATAATTTCCATTTTGACGACAAATCCCATTCGGTTTCCAGTTTTCCGCCATAAGTAGTCGCATTTACTTTGGCAACAGCTTCACTAGTTGGAAAAGAAGGTCTTCTGTAATTACTCATAATATGATCGACATAGGAATAATAGACTTTAGCAGTAAACCCCTTGAAAACCTTATCATTACTTTTGAACATATAATCTAGACTGCCAATGCTGCTGTTGTCCTCGTCGGTATCCATAGGCAAACCCGCGTGCAAGACATCGCGACCAAAATTTTGTCTAAAATCAGCTTGCAAACGTTGGTTTTTGGTAAACTCGTAACCCATCTTAATTCCGTAACCAATGCTGCTGAAAGAGGATGGAATTTCATTTTGATTGCCATCCTTATAATTCCCGTAATCACGATAACTCACATCCGCAAGAATATCAAATTTCTTCATATCACTTGATAGTTGTAGAATATTTACAAAGGAATTTCCATTGCTTTCATAACCTGAAGAAACGGATCCTCCAAAAATTTTCCCAGTGGCATTCCCATTTTGTGTGACCATATTGATAACACCGCCAAAAGTATTTCCGTAGCGAACAGAAAAAGGCCCTTTGATAATTTCAATTTTAGTGACTTCCTCGGGATTTACCAGTGTTGTTATGGGATCCATTCGGTTGGGACAAGCGTGAAAAGCTTTGGTTCCGCCATCATATTGCACGTTAAGTTGTTCATATTGATTGGCTCTAAAAGAAGGATCTACCGCATAATTTCCTCTCTTGATAATTGAAAAACCATTAATATCAGAAAATAATTCTCCTGAACTTTTAGGTTGAACTACTTTTTCTGTAAAATCTTGTTTCACAATGGTAAGCGTAGGATCTGTTTTTACATTTCCTGTAACAATCACTTCTTCAAGTAAGATTGTTTTCTTTTTTATGGTATCTTTTTTTGTTTGGATTGCATTTGTCTCTTTATTTTGACCAAAAGACAAGGCAAAACACCATAGCAAAGCTATAATGAATGTGTTTTTCATTGTATTATTTTAAAAATTTTGAATAATTTTTTGATTTTACGAGAATGAAAAACAAGAATTTGGCGGATGAAAGTTGAATCTTGTAGAATTATAGTTACGAAGTGAACATTTTGTTTTAATACCGATTTTTTGAGGTAAAAAAACAACAAATTCTATCTTTTCGATAGATTGAAAATACAAAATAGTTTCTTTTTCAGCAACATTGTTTTTATTGCTATTGTTCTTTTCGGCTTCTTTTGCGAGTTTGGCCAATTTGCATTTTCCATTACATTTCATCACAGGCTTATCTTTGTTTTCGCAATATTTTTCTGTAAATTCAGCATTGTTGAACGAATAGTATAACACGGCATAAGTCATTCTAAAATTATAGAACAACATTGCAAATGTGAGAAGTAATAACAAAAAATATTTTAGCAGTATTTTCAATACAATGAACTTTTGAACGAAAGTAAGTGGCGGTAAAGTTATAAAATATGACAAATATCACTAGTTAAAATTATTCTTATTGCAACAAATGTTACAGTCCCTTCCTTGTTTTGAAAATAGCACTTTTGGTATTGAAATAATTCTTTAATCTTATTGATTTTTGAAGTTCGTAAGATTGCAGAAAATGACGAAAATTGCCATTTATAGAGTTAAATAATTCGTATTTTATGCTTCTTTGTTGGCCAATTGACCGCAAGCAGCATCAATGTCTTTGCCGCGGCTTCGACGCACTTTTACTACAATTCCTGCAGCTTCAAGAGCTTTAATATATGCATTGATGGATTCTTCTGAAGCTTGTTGAAATTCGCCTTCATCAATAGGATTATATTCGATAAGATTGACTTTGCACGGAACGTATTTACAGAATTTGACCAAGGCATCAACGGAAGCCTTATTGTCGTTAATTCCTTTCCAAACCACATATTCAAAGGAGATTTTGCTTTTAGTTTTTCTGTACCAATATTCCAATGATTCTCTCAGTTCAGCTAAAGGAAAATTGGCGCTAAAAGGCATAATTCGAGAACGAATTTCATCTATTGCGGAATGCAAAGAAACGGCTAGTTTGAATTTAACCTCATCATCGGCCATTTTCTTAATCATTTTCGGAATTCCTGAAGTCGAAACGGTGATGCGTTTGGGTGACATTCCCAAACCTTCGTCTGATGTTATCATTTCGATGGCTTTCATCACATTATTGTAATTCATCAGTGGCTCACCCATTCCCATAAAAACAATATTAGACAAAGGATGATTGTAATACAAACGACTTTCTTTGTCGATAGCGATTACTTGGTCATAAATTTCTCCTGGCTCCAGATTTCGCATTCTTTTTAATCGTGCCGTGGCACAAAAATTACAATCTAAGCTACAGCCCACTTGGCTAGAAACACAAGCCGTTGTTCTTGTATTTGTGGGAATCAAAACACTTTCTACTACCAAACCATCGTGTAAACGAACTGCATTTTTTACCGTTCCGTCTTCACTTCGCTGCATTGTATCAACTTTGATGTGATTGATTACAAAGTTATTTTCGAGCATTGCACGAGTTGCTTTTGCAACATTTGTCATATCCTCAAAACTGTGCGCTCCTTTGCTCCACAACCATTCATATACTTGATTGCCACGAAAGGCCTGGTCGCCATTGGCAACAAAAAAATCTCTTAATTGTATTTTTGATAAGGCTCTAATATCTTTTTTCTCGATTTGCATGGTGCAAATTTAATGACTATTTGTTGATTTATTTCATCAATTCACATAAATGCTCGTGTGTTGATTTGATAATTTGATAACTTTGACAAAAATTAAAAAAATGCATTTCATTTCCCAAGAATTAGAAGATTACATCGAGCAACATTCGCAGAAAGAGCCGGAATTACTAGCTGCTTTAGACAAAGAAACCTATCAGAAAGTTTTGTTGCCCCGAATGCTGAGCGGCCATTTTCAAGGACGCGTTTTGAGTATGCTCTCAAAACTGATTCGCCCTTTGAATATTCTTGAAATAGGAACTTATACCGGTTATTCGGCATTGTGTTTATGCGAAGGAATGCAGGAAAATGGGATACTTCACACCATAGACATTAAGGAAGAATTGGTAGATTTCCAACGAAAATATTTTGACAAATCACCTTGGGGAAACCAAATTGTACAGCATCTTGGGGAAGCAATTGACATTATTCCAACATTGGACCTGAAATTTGATTTAGTTTTTATTGATGCCGACAAGGAAAATTACATCAACTATTTTGAATTGATTATTCCAAAAATGAACAAAGGAGGAATTATTCTTTCGGATAACGTTTTGTGGAGTGGAAAAGTTCTTGAACCCTTACAACCGAATGATTTGAGTACAAAAGTACTTATGGAATACAATCAATTATTAAAAAATGACCCGAGAGTAGAAAGTGTTTTATTGCCCATTCGAGATGGATTGACAGTGAGTCGAGTTTTGTAAATTATTTACGATTGTTGCTTTCTTTCAAAAATTAAAAATTGGATAATTTCTCTTTTGCGCTCTTTGATACAATTTGAACATCAAAAACCCTAATATTGCGCCACATAAATAGCCCGAAATAATATCTAATGGATAATGCAATCCCAGATATATTCTACTATAAGCGAAGATTAGTGGCCATAAAAATAAAAGCCCAAAGTATTTGAAATCTTTCTTAAATATGAGGTATAAAAATGTGGCAACTGCCATTGTATTTGCAGCGTGACCAGAGAAAAAACTAAAAGATTTTCTGGATTGTACTATTCGTATAAAGGAATTTATTGCCGGATTGTTACAAGGGCGTAATCTTTGAAATCCGTTTTTGAATAAATTGGTAATTTGATCTGTAAAAAGCAACAAAACTGCCACAAAAAGCAACAAATGCAAGGTTTTTTTTGTTCCTAATTTCTTAAAAATAAGATACAATAACAGTAAAAAAAGTGGAATCCAACTAGTTTGTCTTGTAATAATTAACCAAAGTCCATCAAAGGTTTCGGAGCCTAGACCGTTTAAGTAAATAAATAATTTTTCGTCAAGTGACAGTATTTTTTCCAACATTATTTTTTACGTTTTATTGGACCAACACTATCTTCTTTTTCTTCGTTTGAAATATTATTTTGGGTGTCTGTTTCGGCTAATAATTGTTCTTTAGATTCGCCAACTTCTGTAATAATCGTTGAAGAATCTTCTGATATAGAATTAGTTTTTTCCTTGTTTAAATTTCGAGTTACTTTGTTAAGTTCGGCCGGAAAAGCTTCTGAAATTCCGCTCAATGTTTTAGTCGTATCGTCCAGTATATTGTCTTTGGTTTTGTTTCTTTCTGACGAAAAATTATCCGAAATTCCTCTTAGTGGATTAGTGTCTCCAAGCAAATTAGCTTTGGCACTATTAATTTCCGAAGTGATATTGTTAGTCAAATCACTTAACATTTTTTGGTCAAAACCATTAGCATCAACACCTTTTTGGATTTCGCTTTTTATGTCGTTTGTAGCATTTTTTAATTGCGCCATCGCCTTGCCCATTGTACGAGCAATTTCCGGAACTTTATCAGACCCAAAAAGCATTAGAACCACAAACATTATAAAAATTAATTCGCCTCCACCAATTCCAAACATAATCTATTTTTTTAAGTTGCAAAGTTACAAAGATGTACAGTTACAAAATAGTATTATTGATATTTAATTAACTATAATCAAATCTTAACTTTTCAATTTTCAAATGTAGTAAATCTTTTGAATTCCTCGTTTTTTGTAATTAGAAATTCAATCAATTCAAATTCTAAATTGGGATTTAAAAGTGCTTTAGCTTTGGGATCATTTTCACAATAAATCAGGAAGAGTCCAATTTCATCTTCTTTTAACTCTAAAGTGTTGGTGAAGAAAAAGGGGCTAATTCTCTTTGGTACTATTTCAGAAAAATCACCATAATCAGTAGTTTTTGTTTTGTCAGGATTCTCTTTTACGAATATTTTCCAAATCATTTTACCTACTCGAATAACGTCCATTCCGTAAACTATATCTTGGTAAGGCATCAATGGATTATTTAGCGAAGACTGTTTGTCTTCAAAATATTGCGTATCAATAATAGATTGTATATTGCCTAAATTAGGCTTTATAACTATTTTTTTAACGACAACTTCTTCTAATTGATTTACAAATACGTTTAGTCTAATTATAAGTAGTGGAGTAGTAAAATCTTTTTCAACAAGAACAATTCTTTTAGATTTTAATCCAAAACTTGAAATAAGCAAAGTGTCATTTGTTTTTGCCAAAATATCAAAAAAACCTTGCGAGCTTATAAATGTTCTTGCTTTAGAATTCACATTATACACATAACCACTTTCTACATTGACTGAGTCGTTTAAAACCATTCCGTGTAATGGTTTTCTGGTCAATGTTTGTCCAAGACAAAATTGATAAAACAAACACAAAGCAAGTATTCCTATTTTAGTTTTCATCTGAAATGATTTCAATGTACTTTTCGGCCAAAGGAACTATCAAAAATTTAGTCATTGTTTTGTTTTTAGACTTTAAAGCCATAACAAAGTTAGTGTTTTCTATACAATAATACTGAAATCCTTTGATGTAATTGGCAGGAATTTTGAGTGTCTTTATGTAATAATCATCGTCAAAAAGCATTCCAATTTTCATCAATAAATACTCTTTTTTTTCTACTTCGAGTTCTTTTTTGAGCATC
>JAEMQE010000002.1:17718-19730 GCA_022758945.1 Lentimicrobium sp.
TAATTTCCTCTCTGCAGGCGTGTAATGTTTTACTCCTTTAGGAGAAATTCCTAAAGAAACTGCATTGATTTCAGGATGTTTATTGACAATTACTTCTTTGAGTTCGGTGGTTTTTGAAGTCATTTTCATGATTAAAACATCTGATTTTAAATCATTTTCTTCAATTATTCTCCTATAATATTCTAAATTTACTGATGAAAAAACTAATAAATCGTCGGCTTTAGCCAAAATATAAAAGTCACCATTACTATCGCTTGCTGTACTTTTTTCGTTAACCAAATTTATAATGGTAACTCCTTCGACATTTCCGGATTCTGAAATTATTTTTCCGTGAATTAATTTTTCGCCAGTAGTTTGACAAAAAGTCATATGAGATAGTAAAACGAATAATATAAGTAGAAATCTCCTCATAAGTTAGTATACAATTTATTGATACAATGTAAAAGTATCTTAATCCTTCCCAATTAATTAACAAGGACTTGGTAAAACTATGTTAATTAAAAATTAGAAAACCTATATTAAAAAGCCTGAATTCATACCTTTAACCCAAACATATTTTGTTAAATTAAAATGAAATCGAAGATTCACGATTTCCAAAAAAACAATTTTAAAATTATGAGTAAAAATATAATTATCGCCAGCACTTCTACCCTTCACGGAGGAGATTATTTAGAATATCTATTGCCTGAATTGCGCCTTCATTTTGAACATTGTAAAACAATACTTTTTATTCCCTTTGCAAGACCTGGTGGGATTTCGCACGATGAATATACGGCAAAGGTTGCTTTGGCTTTCGCCAAAATAAATAAAGAAGTAAAAGGAATTCACGAATATGAGGACTTTTCCAAAGCTATCAAAAATGCCGAAGGAATTTTTACTGGTGGCGGAAACACTTTTTTATTGGTGAACCAATTGTACGAAAACAATATTATGACCGTTCTCGCCGATGCTGTCAAAGAAGGAATTCCCTATTTAGGAACAAGTGCCGGAAGTAATATTTGTGGATTGACAATGCAAACGACCAATGATATGCCTATAATTTATCCGCCAAGTTTTGAGACTTTGGGATTGATTCCATTCAATCTGAATCCGCATTATCTTGATTCTGATACACAATCAAAACATATGGGAGAAACGCGTGAAACCAGAATTAATGAGTTTCATTCGTTCAACAATATTCCAGTTTTAGGATTACGAGAAGGAAGTTGGATAGAAGTAAAAGATGATACAATAACTTTGAAAGGCAATTTAATGGCTCGTCTTTTTAGACAAAAGCAAAATCCTGTAGAAATTGAAAGCAAAACGGATCTAAGTTTTTTAAAATAAAAAACCCCAAACTTTCGTTTGAGGTTTTTGGAGCGAAAGACGAGGCTCGAACTCGCGACAACCAGCTTGGAAGGCTGGAGCTCTACCAACTGAGCTACTTTCGCATTACAACGGTGCAAATATAATTAATAACTTAGCTTCTTTGCAAGTTTTTTTTAAAATTTTTATTTAAAGCTCCTATTTTTTTATAACAGTTTTAAAACTAAATTGTTATAAATTCATTATTTTTATATCACAATGGCAATCATAAAAAAAATATCGTCCGCAGAGACTTTTTCGGTCAGACATCCTGTTCTTCGAAAAGGAAAACCACTGGAAAGTTGTCATTTTGATGGTGACAATTTAGAAACAACGCAACATTTTGGACTTTATTTGGATGAGGAATTGGTTGGCATCATTTCATTGTTTAAAAAAAGCAATCCCGATTTTAAAGAAAATAATCAATATCAAATTAGAGGAATGGCGGTTTTAGAGGATCATAGAAAAAAAGATTTTGGCAAAGCACTTATACGCTATAGTGAAGAACAATGTAAGAATCAAAATGTGGATTTGATTTGGTTTAATGCAAGAATAGAGGCAAGCGGTTTCTATGAAAAAATGGGGTATCAAAAAATAGGAGTTCCATTTGAAATACCTGATGTAGGAGAGCATATTGTGATGTTTAAAAAAAATAAAAATGAATAAAT
>JAEMQE010000260.1 GCA_022758945.1 Lentimicrobium sp.
GACAGAAAAATCGTGTTGCGATCAGATGGAACTGCGGTTTATATGACGCAAGATATTGGAACGGCAATCCAGCGTGTAAAGGATTTTCCAGACGTTGGAGGAATGGTTTATACTGTTGGAAACGAGCAGGATTATCATTTCAAAGTGTTGTTTTTGATATTGAAAAAACTGGGTTTTGATTGGTCAAAAAACCTCTATCATTTATCTTACGGAATGGTCGATTTGCCTTCCGGAAAAATGAAATCCCGTGAAGGAACTGTTGTCGATGCGGATGATTTAATGCAGGAAATGACAGATACTGCTCAGAAAATCGCTGAAGATTTAGGAAAATTAGACAGTTATTCTGCAGATGAAAAATCAAAATTATACAAAACTATTGGGCTCGGCGCTTTGAAATATTACATTTTGAAAGTTGATCCTAAAAAACGAATCCTTTTTGATCCCGCAGAATCAGTTGATTTTGCTGGAAATACGGGACCATTTATTCAATATACTTATGCAAGAATCCAATCGATAATTCGCAAAGCCAACTTTGATTTTTCAAGTAAATCAGATGTGGTAACGCTACACGAAAAGGAGAAAGAATTAATAAAACAACTCGAATTGTTTCCTGAAGTGATTCAAAATGCGGCTCAAAATCACAGTCCGGCGTTGATAGCAAATTTTACTTATGAATTGGTTCGTGAGTACAATTCGTTCTATCAGGCTGTTTCTATTTTAGGGGAAGAAGATTTGGCTAAAAAAACGTTTAGAGTTCAACTTTCAAAAAAGGTTGCTGAGACAATTGCCTTGTCATTTCAATTATTAGGAATTGATGTTCCTGAAAGAATGTAGTTTTAGAAAATTACTCTAAAACTTAGATTTGGTGTTCTTTCGAGCGAATAGGTTTTCACGTCTTCAATGGAATTTGTAGTCGGATTTATTCTGTAATATTCGCTAATTTCATTTTTACGATTAAGCACATTTAAAACGGATAACCCTAGTTTATATTGGGTTCTATTCGTGGTTTCCCATTTATAAGTTGTCGAAAAATTAACTTGAAAGAAGTCATCTAAATTTTTATTATTTGGAGAATTATAATCAATCGTTGGATTGGAAGGATTGCTGTAATTTATATCTAAACTCGAAGGAGTTGTTTCCGGTCTTCCTGAATACCATTTTGACCCCAATGCTATTTTTAAATTTTTCACTTCATACGATCCTGCCCAGGAAACTACGTGTTTTAGTTCAAAATTGTTCGAAAAATCAGTTTGATTTACACTTGGGAAATGGTAATTATTATCATTGTAAGCATAGCTTAGCCAAGTGATAAAGTGATTTATTTTCTTTTGTACCAAGGCTTCAGTTCCATAGACTTCATAATTACCAATGATATTTGAAAATTCTAAATGATTTTGGAATCCTTGCGTAGAACTGTTTATTCCATCTACTTTTTTGTAATAATTATCTAAAGTAAACAACCAATTATTTTTGTTATATGAAAAACTAATTGATGCTTGTTTGCTTCTTTGAATGGGAATTGTAGCGTTGTTTGATAATATCCAACGTCTTTTTTCTATTCCAAAATAATCTTGCTGACGGTCAATAATCTGATAACAATTCTGGCTTTTAAATTCGCCCAATACTTCTAAACTTAGACTTTGCGAAATGCCATAATTAAACTGTAATCTGGGTTCAAAAAGATATTTCTTGAATTGCTCAATATAATTTAATCGCATTCCTGCATTAAAATATATTTTTGAAAGCGTATCGTTGTATTTTGCTTCAGCGATGAGCGCGTGAGTTCGCAAAACTTCTTTAATTTGTCTGTAAAAAATTGGATTGCTGACCCTGTCTAAATTTGTCGTTCCGGTTTCGTCAAACTGATAGCCATCATTAATCGTAAGTTTTGGGCTGATGGTATGATTGTTTTCTAATTTAAAACCATCCTCGAATACGCTATTCTCCTGTTTCACAATTTGATTGTCTTGAATTTTATTTTTTTCAGCATCAAGTTCATAAGACGAGGTGTAAACATTGATTTTGCTTGCGTTTTTTGAGTTCCAGTTTCGTTTCCAAGAAAGATTTCCTCCTTGATTTTTTTGAATTAAAGAGTTTTTTTCGGATTGAGAAATGTTATCGATAGTGGCATTTTGATTGATATTAAGCTGGTCATTAATGGTTATTAAATCTAATAGGAGTTGGTCTTTTGATCCAATTTTTTGCGAGTATTTAAGCGTAATATCATAGAATTTAAATTTGTCCTCACTATTATAATCGATACTGTGATAATTGGAAAAATTAGTAATAGTTGTGTTCTGAAATGCTTTGTTGTAATATTTTTGATAAGTAGGAGTTTCAATTAAATCAGTGATGGATTTTCGGGCGGCAATTTCCAGAAACCCTTTTTTATTGATGTTGAATTTTGAATAAACATCCACATTTATCATATTGATTCCGGCACTAAATTGAGGTTTTTCAGCTTTATTTGGATCCGATGAAATGTCCACAACACTCGAAACACTTTCTCCATAAAAAGCAGAACTTCCGTTTTTTGAAATGGAAACAGTATGCGCCAGATTTGGGTTGAAAGCCGATATTAAACCAAAAAAATGTCCCGTTTGGTACATTTTTATTCCATTCCACAAAAATAAATTCTGGTCGTGAGTTCCGCCTCTCACATTGATGCTCGAAAGACTTTCATCTGCACTATAAATTCCCGGAATTTGGAGCATGGTTTGCAGGACATCGGGTTCAATTAAACCGGGTAATATTCCTAATTTCTTTGGTTTTATGACAAATGTTCCGTCTATAGTTTTTGAAATTCCGGAAGCCAAAAAGTGATTGGTTATTACATTGTCAAGTTTCAAAACTTCTAGCTCAAGAAATATTTTGATGCAGTTCTTGTTTTGTGAGTCTGATATGGATTTTTTTTGAGTGGTAAAGCCAATGTGGCTCACTATAATTTCAGTTGCATTTTCTTTTGGGAGTTCAAAATAACCTTTTTTATCAGTTACAGTGTTGCCACCATTGATTAACTTTATGTTTACTCCTTCTTGCGGCGAATTGTCGTTTTTCGAAAACACATAGCCACAGACTAATTCTATCTCTTTTTTATTGGAAATATTAATGAATTTATTGTCGATATTTTCAAATATGAGATTGGTTTCTTTCCGGAGATAATTTAACTTTTCAGCCAAATTTAAAGAGGAATTTGGAGGGATTATTTGAATATCAACTATATCTGTTTCTAAATAATTAAAAGTTAGATGATGTTTTTTTTCTATTGATTGTAAAACATATTTTAAAGCAATTGCTTTGTTTCTATCCTGAGCCGTAACTGTCAGGGCAAAAACAAAGCAAAAGGATAAGATATAAATATGTTTTATAGAAAACATTTATTTTTCTTCAAAAATTATTTTGTTTTTATCAATTTTTTTGGGTTCTAAATTATATGTAGTTCCAATAATTTGAAGAGCAATATCGAGATTGTCTGTTGGAATTTTTCCGGTAAACAACTCGTTAGGACTCGCTGTTTTAACGCTGATTGTAACGTTATATTGTCTTTGGATTTCGTCTAAAATATTAGGTAAGTTTTCTTTGGTAAAAGCGATTTGATTTTCCAGCCATTCTGGTTTTGAAGAAGCAGCTGTTGAGTTTGTTTGGTTTCCATTTTCAAAAGTAACGCTTTGTCCGTGAGTCAAAATAATTTCTTTGTCTTTGTAGTTTACTTTCACTCTTCCTTCAAAACAAGTGATATCAAAACGATTTTTTCTTGCTTTTACATTGAACTGCGTTCCCAGAACTGCTACTTTTCCAAGTGTGGTTTCCACTTCAAATTTTTGCCCTTTTGCCACTTTAAAGTAAGCTTCCCCTTTTAATTCAAGGTTTCTGCGATTGTCCCAATTCCATTTTTTATATTCAATTTCAGAACCAGCATTTAAGACTACTTCTGAATTGTCAGGAAGTGAAAAAGTTGTTTTTTCTCCATTGTAAGCATATTGTGTTTCTGTTGCAAAATTGTGCATTATAAATGTGATTCCCAACGCAAGAATTAAAATGGCAGCCACTCTTAAAATCCAGTTTTTGTATAATGGAATCACTTTTGGAGTCCCTTTTTTATGGCTGATAATGTTTTCTAAAACTTTTTCTTCATCAAAATCAGCGACTTTTAATTGCGCAGAATAGTTTTTGATTTTTTCGTAGTTGTAAAAGTCAGGATCGGCCTTAAGTTCGGCTAATTCTTCTTTGGTTATATCGTTGTTAAGCCATTTGGCTAAAATGTAATTTTTTTTCATCGTCTTCGATTTATATGTATAGAACAAGTAATTCTGTATTTACCCTACTTAAAGTCAATTGTTTTTCTTAGTTCGACTAAAGCCAGATGAATTCTCTTTTCGACTGCTTTAACGCTAATGTTTAATTCCTCTGCTATTTCACTGTATTTTTTACCGTCAATTCGATGCATTAAAAAGGCAACACGTTGGGTTTCATTCAAATTTTCGATTGCTTTTAAAAGTTTGCTTTTGAATTGTTTTTCTTCTAAAATAAATTCTGGATTTTCATTTGTTTTGTCAGCGCCAGCGAAATTATTTTCATATTCCAGAACTACTTTTTGGTGTTTGATTTCGTTTAAAGAACTGTTATTGGCAATTGTATAAAGATAGGATTTCGCTTTTTCAATAGGAACTGAAGCACAATTTTGCCAGAGTTTTATGAATGCTTCCTGTGTTAAATCTTCGGCTTGATCTCTATTTCCATACTTATAGAAAAGAAAATTGCGAAGTGATTTTGCGTGATTTTTAAAAAACTTTGAGAAAATAATTTCGTTACAAGTTTCTGACAATGAATTAGTTGGCATTTTTTTATTTTTTTTCTGGCTTACAAAGATATATTTTTTTTTATTTCAGGTAGGGTAAATTGAATCTAAATTGTTTTTATTGAAACGATATTATTTTTAAGAACGTTTATTGAGTTGATATTATTGTTTTTATTATTATTTGTGTTTGTTGGGGTAACAAACATTAAATAATTGTTTAATTTGTTCCAATTTTCCAAGTGATATTTTCCTCAAGATATCGCTTGGATATTTTGGTGCATTAATTATTACATTTGCAATAATTTGATTTTGGAGAAATTATGATGAATTTTAAAAATTGGTATATCGTTTTTGCTTTTATAATAGTTGGTTTGTTTGCCTCATGTCAAAGCGAATCAGTAGTGGAAATTTACAGTACCAAAGAAACTATTACTAAAACTACTCCGCTGACAACTTATGTTGAGAGGGTTGCAATGCAAAAAACTTCGCAAGACAATATTATAGACAAAACCAATTGTTTTATGATAAAGTTACCTTATGTGGTAACTGTGAATTATGTTCAAATCTCCATAAATACGGTTAGCGATTATCAATTAGTGCAAACGAATATTAATGCGCATTCCTATGATAACGACATAGTTAGTATTCATTATCCTGTAACTGTAATTCTCAATGATTATTCTGAAAAAATTCTAGTTGACCAAAATGCTTTCAATAATTTAATTATAGAATGTCAAGCTAATTCAAATAATTTTGGAAAGATAAATTGTATAACGATTAATTTTCCAATAACGATCAATGTCTATGACAGCAGCAATCAAATAGCAAGTAATGCTTCTATAACCAGCAATCAGTCGCTATATAGTTTTTTCGAAAACTTGGAAGACAATAAATTTATTGCCATTAGTTATCCTATTACTATCACAAATTCAAATGGTCAAAATATAACTGTAACAACTAACAGCCAGTTTGAAGATGTCATAAAAAATGCTGTAGATAGTTGTCCAGAAAACCCAACTGTATCCCTTGATTTTATACAAATAATTACAAGTAATCCCTGGAAAATCTCCTATTATTTCCATGACAGTGAAAAAACCTCGTTTTATGATGGTTACACTTTTACTTTTAATTCTAATTATAAAGTTATTGCCACAAAATCAGGAATTTCATATAATGGAATCTGGTCAACAAAAATGGATAATGGAGTTCGAGAGTTCGAAATAAAATTTGAAACAGACCTATTGAAAGGACTAGATGAAGGTTGGAAAGTGTTTGAATTCAATAATTCTCAATTGCGTTTTAGACATATTGAAGATAGTAATGATAATGATTACCTTTATTTTGAAAAAAATTAATCTCATAAATTTACCTACAACCAAAACCAGTCAATTCGGCTGGTTTTTTTATTGAATAATCTCGAAATTTTACAAGTTTGTAACTTTGAGACTTTACAACTTTAGCTTATATTTGCACCTCAATAAAAGACAATTACAATTATGTTCGATAATTTAAGCGATAAATTAGACAAAGCCTTTCACGTACTAAAAGGTCACGGAAAAATAACCGAAGTAAACGTTGCCGAAACGCTAAAAGAAGTACGTCGTGCTTTATTAGATGCCGACGTTAACTTTAAAATTGCCAAAGATTTTACCACCAAAGTAAAAGAAAAAGCAATTGGTCAAAACGTGTTGACAACACTTCAACCAGGGCAATTATTAGTAAAAATTGTAAAAGACGAACTAACCGAATTAATGGGTGGTGATGTTGCTGGAATCAATCTTTCCGGGAATCCAACCGTTATTTTAATGTCGGGATTACAAGGTTCTGGTAAAACTACTTTCTCTGGAAAATTAGCCAATTATCTTCAAACTAAAAAGAATAAAAAACCGCTTTTGGTTGCCTGTGATATTTATCGTCCTGCGGCAATTCAACAATTATATGTTGTTGGAGACTCCATAGCTGTTGAGGTTTACTCAGAACCTGAAAATAAAAATCCTGTAGAAATTGCCCAAAACGCAATTAAACACGCTAAAGCAAATGGGTTTAATGTAGTGATTGTCGATACAGCAGGTCGTTTAGCAGTTGATGAGGCGATGATGACCGAAATTTCAAATGTTCACAAAGCCATTCAACCGCACGAAACCTTGTTTGTTGTTGATGCAATGACAGGACAAGATGCCGTAAATACAGCAAAAGCTTTCAACGATAGATTGAATTTTGATGGTGTAATTTTAACCAAATTAGACGGTGATACTCGTGGTGGAGCTGCACTTTCGATTAAATCGGTTGTAAATAAGCCAATAAAATTTGTTGGAACAGGTGAGAAAATGGATGCCATTGATGTTTTCTATCCAACTCGTATGGCAGAACGTATTCTCGGAATGGGTGACGTTGTGTCCTTGGTAGAAAGAGCTCAGGAACAATTTGATGAAGAAGAAGCCAGAAAAATCCAAAAGAAAATTGCCAAAAACGAATTTGGTTTTGATGATTTTCTTTCCCAAATTCAACAAGTGAAGAAAATGGGTAATATGAAAGATTTGGTTGGGATGATTCCCGGTGCTACAAAAGCAATGAAAGATGTCGAAATTGAAGACGATGCTTTCAAATCTATTGAAGCCATAATTCATTCGATGACTCCAAAAGAAAGATCAAAACCAGCTATAATTGACGTAAAAAGAAAAGCCAGAATTGCCAAAGGGTCAGGAACAAAAATTGAGCAAGTCAATCAGCTGATGAAACAGTTTGAGCAAATGAGCAAAATGATGAAGATGATGCAAGGACCTGGCGGAAAAAATATGATGAAAATGATGGGGAATATGAAAGGCGGTATGCCGGGAATGAGATAAAATATTTGTTTTAGGTTTGAGGTTTCAAGTTGTTGAAACCTCAAACTTGAAACCTCAAACTTTAAACAAAAAAAATGCAACTACTAGACGGAAAAAAAACTTCGGAAGATATTAAAAGCGAAATTGCTGCCGAAGTCCAAAAAATGAAAGCTGACGGACAGAAAGTTCCTCATTTAGCAGCCGTTATTGTTGGAAATAATGGAGCCAGTTTAACTTATGTAGGAAGCAAAGTAAGATCGTGTCAACAAATTGGATTTGAATCTACTTTGGTTTCTTTACCTGAAGATATCTCAGAAACAGACTTGCTCGAAAAAATCAAGGAACTAAACGAAGATGATGATTTAGATGGTTATATTGTTCAATTGCCTTTGCCAAAACACATTGACGAGCAAAAAATCCTTATGGCTATTGATCCCGATAAAGATGTGGATGGTTTTCATCCAGCTAATTTTGGAAAAATGGCTTTAGAAATGGAAACATTTTTGCCGGCAACTCCTTATGGAATTATGGAATTGTTGGAGCGTTACAAAGTAGAAACTGCAGGCAAACATACCGTAGTTATTGGACGTAGCCACATCGTTGGAAGACCAATGAGTATCTTGATGAGTCGCAAAGGATATCCCGGAGATTCAACGGTAACGCTTACTCATAGCAGAACTAAAAATATAGAAGAATACACTAAAAAAGCCGATATTATTATCACTGCTCTTGGTGTTCCAAATTATCTTAAAGCAGATATGGTAAAAGACGGAGTTGTTGTAATCGACGTTGGTATTACCAGAGTCGAAGACGCCTCACATCCAAAAGGATATGTAATTACCGGCGATGTCGATTTTGATGAAGTAAGTAAGAAATCTTCATTTATCACTCCAGTTCCTGGTGGAGTAGGACCAATGACGATTGCAATGTTGTTGAAAAATACACTTTTAGCTAGAAAAATTAGAAGCAGAAAATAATTTTTACAAATAGTAAAAACAAAGCCCAAGATGAGAGTCTTGGGTTTTTGCTTTTTATCTAATAATCCCCTTTTTTCTTAAATCGTGGATCATCTCTTTTTATAAATTCGGTTCTTCGTTTTGGTATTTCTTGTTTTGGCAAACTCGCTTCTTCTGTTTTGCTCGAAGGTTCTATTAATGCGTTGAGTTCTTTGATTTCGGCATCAGTTAAATCGCGAAAACGTCCAACAGGAATATCAAGCGAAATATTGATAATTCTAATGCGTTTCAAAGCCGTAACTTCATAACCCAAATATTCGCACATTCTACGAATTTGACGGTTCAAACCTTGTGTCAAAACAATTTTAAAAGTGGTCGAACTGATTTTTTCTACCTTGCATTTTCGGGTAACAGTGTCCAAAATGGGTACGCCATTTCCCATTTTTTCGATAAAACGGTCGGTTATGAGTTTGTTAACTGTTACGGTATATTCTTTTTCGTGATTGTTTCTGGCGCGAAGAATTTTGTTGACAATATCGCCGTCATTGGTCATAAAAATCAAGCCTTCGCTAGCTTTGTCCAATCGACCAATAGGGAAAATACGTTTGGGATAATTGATGTAATCTACGATATTGTTGCGTACTTCCAAATTTGTGGTACATTCAATCCCAACGGGTTTGTTGAAAGCTAAATAAACGGGTTTTTCGTTTTTCTCCCGAATTAATTTGCCATCGATACGCACCTCGTCATCTGGCAAAACTTTAGTTCCTAATTCCGGCACGATTCCGTTGATGGTTACACGACCTTCTTCAATGATTTTATCGGCTTCGCGACGCGAGCAAAAGCCTGTTTCTCCTATGAATTTATTGAGGCGTTTTAGATTTTCTTCCATTAGACAAAAGTAATCAATTATTTTGTTTGTGATTTCTAATCCAGTTATTCTGTTTCAAATAAAAACCGGGAGACTTTTTTATACAAATCATCATTATGCAAACTGTGTCCTAAGCCAGAAGTTTCAATAAATTGAACATCTTTCCAGGCACCTACAATTTTTTTTGCTTCTTTAAATAAAACAACTTTATCATCAATATCGTGTGCCACTAACCCTTTTATATCAATTTCGGAAGCGAATAATTCTCCTGAAAATTGTTCGAGGTTTCGATTTAAGACTGCAATGTATTTTTTTTCCAATGCTTTTGAAATTTTGGAATTCAAACTCAATAAAGCAATGAAATTATGGAATATAATTTTAAAATCACTTGGAGCTCCTAAAACTACCATTTTTTGGATTGAATCACTTTGATATTTGTATTGATAATACAAACAAGTTTGACCTCCCATTGAATGACCAATGAGGTAACGTGGTTTATATTTCTTGACAATTACGTGAATAAATTCGGCATATTTCGGAACTGTAAATTCTTTGCCACTTGATAATCCTTGAGCTGGTCCATCAATAGCAATGATGGTATGACCTGATTTTTTTAAATAGGGCAACATTTTTTTCCATCTTGAGGAGTTGCTTTCCCAACCGTGAACCAATAAAATAATTGTTTCATCTCCTTTCCAAGTATAGGTTTGAATGAAATCCTCATTATACTGAATGGTTTCTGAAAGAGCTTCTTGAAGGATTTTAGGAAGATTGTCTTTTGTTAACTTCCCAATTCTGGGTTCACTAAAAAAAGCGTGCGCAAGCTCCGTGGCTTTTTTTGGAAACACAAAACTCAAAAAGTTGATGTATAATCCAACGGATTTGGCAATAAAAAAATTAATGAATTTTTTCATATTAAAAAAAAGTCCCGATGTTTATCGGGACTTGAATAGATTTAGAATTTAGCAAAAAGCTTTTCCATTTTCTCTTTCTCTTCTTCTGCCAGAACGCTGTCAACCAGTATTCTTCCTGAATGTTCGTCGGTGATGATTTTTTTTCTTGCAGCAATCTCTACTTGTGTTTGTGGAGGAATCGTGAAAAATGATCCTGCAGAAGCTCCTCTTTCGATGGAAACAACGGCCAATCCATTACGAACACTAGATCTGATTCTGTTATAAGCAGCCAATAATCTTTCTTCGATTAATGCTTGATATTCTGAAGATTTCTCGGATAAGAATGCTTCTTCTTTAGCAGTTTCAGACATAATTGCGTCCAATTCTGATTTTTTATGTTTTAAGTGATTAGACTTAGTTTCTAATCTTTCTTTTGATTCTGCAATGATTGCTTTCTTGTGTTCGATAGAAGCTTTCATTTCCTTGATTTGCTTTTCGGCCAATTGAATTTCCAATTCTTGAAATTCTACTTCTTTAGTCAAAGAGTTGAATTCTCTATTGTTACGAACAGTTTCTTGTTGTTTGGCGTATCTTTTGATGGCTTCTTTGTGCTCATCAATTGCATTTTTCTTAACCTTGATAAGATCTTCGATAGTTTCAAGATCATTTTTCAATTTTTCTGAACGTGTGCTTAAACCTGCAACTTCATCTTCTAAATCTTCCACTTCAAGAGGAAGTTCACCTCTCACGTTTCTAATTTCGTCAATTCTTGAGTCAATCAATTGTAAATCGTAAATTGCTCTTAACTTGTCTTCAACATTCAATTCTTTTGTAGCTGCCATATTCTATTGTCTATAAGTACTTAACTGGATTTGTATTTTCTTCTGATAAAACGATTGCAAAATTAAGGATTTTTTTCCTAAGAAAATCAACAATATAATTTTTTGTATAGCGTTCGCTTTCAAAATGCCCAATATCGGCCAAAAGCAACTGATTTTCAGCTTCATAAAATTGGTGATACTTTAAATCTGCCGTCAAAAAAACGTCTGCTCCAGCCTGAATTGCGTTTTTTATGGCGAAACTTCCTGAACCTCCCAGAACGGCAACCTTTTTTATAGGCTTGCCTAAGAATTCACTATGGCGAATTCCTTCACTTTGCATTTTATCTTTCACGAAATTTAGAAACGCTTTTTCGTCCATTGGAATGCTTAATTCACCAATCATTCCAAGCCCCACATTTTGATTTTTATTCTGCAAATCATAAATTTCATAAGCTACTTCTTCGTAAACGTGATTTTTGAAAAGTGCTTTGAGGATTTTGTTTTCCAAATGTTTTTCGAATGTCACTTCGATTTTAATTTCGTCTCCTTCCACAAATTCAAATCGTTCTCCAAATTCAGGATTGCTATGTTCGTTACCCATATATGTTCCAATTCCTTTGGAGTTGAAACTGCAATTTTCATAGTTGCCAATGTTTCCCGCACCAGCATCAAACAAGGAATTTCGTAGTTTTTCGGCATTTTCAGGAATAGTATAAGTGATTAATTTCCGAATAAAATTGGCTTTCGGAATTAGAATTTTGGTATTGGTCAACCCCAAAGCATCACAAAATATTTTATTCACGCCTTCTTGATGATTGTCCAATGCGGTGTGAACGGCATAAATGGCAATATCATTCTTTATGGCTTTGATTATGGCTCTTTCTACATAGTTTTTGCCTGTGATTTTCTTTAATCCCGAAAATAAAATGGGATGAAAACAAACCACTAAATTGCATTTTTTGGCAATCGCTTCCTCAATAACACTTTCTAAAGCATCGTGACAAACCAGAACTCCTGTTGCTTCCGAGTCTTGATTTCCAACCAGTAAACCCACATTGTCAAAATCTTCGGCATAGGCAAGTGGTGCCATTTCTTCGAGTACGGAAATTATTTCTTTGATTTTCATTGTTTTTTAGCCACGAATTTCACGAATTGGCACGAATTAATTTGTGAATACTTTTTTGTTTGTAATTTTTAATCAAAGATAAAATATTATCCTTTTCTAAAATGACTTTCCTTCGAAAAATACTTGCTTAAAAGCGTTCGATTTTAAACAAATATAAATAACACGATTTTTGTATATTTGTAGTTCAAAAATTATTAGTTATGACAACAATAACCTTGAAAATTAACGAGCGTAGTAAAGCAGGAAAGGCATTCTTGGAGATGACAAATGTTTTGGCTAAAGATTCAAAAGGAATTGAAATAGTGTCCACTGGAACAAAGAAGACCGTTGAAAAAAAATCGGAAATCTACAATCCTGAATTTGTAAAAATGATTTTAGAGAGAGATGCTGATATAAAAAGCGGTAAAATAAAATGTATAACCGTTGATCCTGAAGATGTATGGGGAAGTTTAGGCTTAAAATAGAACCTAAAGCAAGTCTAGAGATAGCAAAACATAAAAAATCAGGCAATCAAGCAAGTATTAAGAGAATCGCCAAGATTTTGGTAGAATTATCTGAAACACCTTATGAAGGAGTTGGAAAACCAGAAGAACTTAAACACGGACTTACTGGGTTTTGGTCTAGACAAATTAATCTTAAAGACCGCATGATTTATCGAGTAGAAGCTGATATTGTAACCGTTTTTGTAATTTCCGCAATGGGGTATTACTCCGATAAATAATTATGAATTTACTCCGAAAAATACCCTTCCCATTTGCCATTTTATATGGATTCATTACCAGTATTCGGAATTTTCTTTTTGACAAAGGCATTCTGAAATCCTATTCTTTTGATATTCCAATTATAGCAGTTGGGAATCTCAGCGTTGGCGGAACTGGAAAAACGCCTCAAATTGAATATTTAATTCGGTTGCTTTCGCCAAAATACAAAGTTGCTACATTGAGTCGTGGTTATAAAAGACAGTCGGAAGGGTTTGTTTTGGCTGAGGCTATTTTAAATGCTGAAATTCTTGGTGACGAACCCTTCCAGTTTTATTCAAAATTCAAAAATATTCAAGTTGCTGTTGATGCCGATAGAAAAAACGGTATTGAACAACTACTTTCACGAACCGATAAACCTGAAATTATCTTGTTGGATGATGCTTTTCAGCATCGGAAAGTAAAGGCAGGATTTTATATTTTGCTTACTACTTACGGCGATTTATATTCGGATGATTTTATGTTGCCAACAGGAAATTTGCGTGAAAGCAAATCTGGAGCAAAAAGAGCTGACGTGATTATTGTCACGAAATGTCCTGCAAACCTTTCGCTTGAAGAACAAGATAAAATCAAAACCAAATTAAAATTGGCTTCCAATCAAGAATTGTATTTCTCCTTTATAGATTATGATGAATTCATTTATTCAGAAGATAAATCAATGAAAGTAAGCGAAATCAAGAATGTTGATAAATTACTTTTGACTGGAATCGCAAAACCAAATCCATTTTTCGCATATTTGCAAAGCGAGAATGATGAGAAATTGGTTTACCCTGACCATCATCATTTTACAGAAAACGATATTAAAAACATAGAAAATAAATCACAAAACAAGATAATCATCACCACCGAAAAAGATTTCGTGAGATTGAAAGGCAGGATTCAGAAAGAACAACTTTTCTATTTGCCTATACAAAGTTCATTTCTATCGGAGAGTGAAAATTTTGATAAAACCATTACAAATTATGTGGGAACAAGTACAAGAAACCGTTAGTTTTATAAAAGCAAAAACCAATTTTACTCCAGAATATGGCGTGATTTTAGGTTCAGGATTGGGTAGTTTTACCGATGACATTCAAATCGAATTCACCTTGCCTTACACTGAAATTCCAAATTTTCCAGTTTCGACTGTGCAAGGTCATAAAGGAGCTTTGGTTTTTGGAACCATTGGCGACAAAAAAGTGGTTGCTATGCAAGGTCGTTTTCATTTCTACGAAGGTTATTCAATGAAGGAAGTTACTTTTCCGGTTCGCGTAATGAAATATTTGGGTGTCGAAAAATTAATTGTTTCAAATGCTTCCGGTGGCGTAAATTCGAATTATAATGTAGGCGATATTGTGCTTATCAAAGACCACGTCAATATGATGCCGGAACATCCTTTGCGAGGGAAAAATGACGAACGTTTTGGACCAAGATTCGTGAATATGAGCGAAGCTTATTCGAAAAATATGATTTTGAAAGCCAAAGAATTGGCTAAAAATCTAAATATTAAAGTTCAGGATGGCGTTTATTTAGGACTTCAAGGGCCAACATTTGAAACTCTTGCCGAATATAAAATGGTAAAAAATATTGGTGCTGATTGCGTTGGAATGTCAACCGTTCCCGAAGTAATCGTGGCACGTCACATGGAAATGGAAACTTTTGGACTGTCTGTTATTACTGATATTGGTGACGAAGACAGCATCGAAACTATTTCTCACAATGAAGTTTTGGAAGCAGCAAAAAGTACAGAGCCTAAAGTCAGAATCCTAATCAGGGAATTGATTTTGAAATATTAAATAGCCTAAACATATTTGGCAATAATTGCATAAAAATCTTCTGGAACGAATGGTTTTGTGATAACATCATTCATTCCAAATGATAAAAGCATATCTCTATTTTCATTTAATGAAATTGCTGTGAGGGCAATAATAGGGGTTGTTTTGTCAAATTTTCTAATTTGTTGAGTGGCAATCGTGCCATTTATTCCAGGCAAATGAACGTCCATTAAAATCATATCAAATTTATTGTTTCTGGCTATTTCTATTGCTTTTTCGCCGTTATCAATTATCTCGCAATTGATTCCTTTGTTTTTTAGCATTTTTTTAGAAACCATCTGATTTATTTTATTGTCTTCGACAACTAATATTTTTTTATTTATTAAGGTTGAGTCTTCGTATGTTTTTGGTTTTTTCTCTATTTTTAACTGCTTTTCTCCTTCTTTGAATTGTAATTCGAATGAAAAAGAAGACCCTTTTCCAACAGTACTTTTGAGCTTTATTTCGCCTCCCAAAATTTCAGTTAGTTTCTTTACAATAGTCAATCCTAAACCAGTTCCGCCGTATTTACGGTTTATTCCAACGGAACCTTGAGAGAAACTATTAAATACTGATTCTAATTTATCTTCCGGAATTCCAATCCCATTGTCCTTTACTTCGAAATAAACGGTTGCATTTTTATCTTCTAAGGAAATAAGTTTAGCAATTAATTTTACACTTCCATCGTGTGTAAATTTCAAGGCATTATTGATTAGATTTAATATTATTTGAGACAATTTAGTAGGATCGCCAATTAAATTATCTGGAATTTTTGAATCAATCTCAATCGCAAAATTATTGTTGTTTGTCGATGCTAATTCTTTTAAAGAGTTTTGTATGTTTTCTAATAATCTTTTGAGATTAAAATCTATATTTTCAATTTCAATTTTGTTGGAATCTATTTTTTGAATTTCCAGAATGTCATTAATAAATGTTGTGAGATAATCTCCTGAAAATTTTAAAGAAGACAGGTATTTCATTTGGGATTTCTTAGGCTTTTCTTCCAATAGCAAATGAGCAATACCGTTAATGGCATTCAAAGGAGTTCGCAGTTCGTGACTCACCGTCGAAAGAAATTCAGATCTGGCTTTAGAAGCTTTTTCTGCTCTTTCTTTGGCAATAATCAGTTCCTTATTTTTTTCTTCCAATAATAGATTGGATTGGGTTCTGATGATATTATTTTTGTACAAAGCCAAACTTAACAAGGATAAAATAGAAATTAATGCGATGGCAAGAATGCTGATTAGTTTGGAGAATTTATTCGCTTTCTCCTGCTGTTTATTTTCTTCATTTACCTGTTCAACCTCTTTTAATCGCTCTGATTCCTTGAATTTTTCATAATCATCAACTCCAAGTTTTTCATTGTCCGAAATAGAAATACTTTCTTCTAAATTTGTGTGTTGTTTCAAATAAGAATAGGCGCTATTTTTATCCAGCATTTTCTCAAACACGTTACTCAATGCAAGTAAAATAGCGGATTTCTGTTCTAAATTTTTATTTTTTGCATTTAATTCCAATGCTTTATTGAAATAATTTAAAGCTAAATTATTTCTGTTTTGAGCCATTTCTATAGTTCCTATTTGATACAAAGCTTCAGTTTTACTATTCAAAATCATCTGATTGTCTGGCATGGCAATTATTGTACTGAAGATGGTGGAAGCCAAATCATATTTACCTTTTGATTTATAAATAATTCCTCTTTGTAGGTTTATTAAATCTGCAGTGTCATTAATTTCTAATACATCAAATAATGATTGGGCTTTATCAAAACAAATTTTAGCATTATCAAAACTTCTTTTTTGCATATAACACATTCCAAGATAGTAATATGTAAATGCTTGAACGGAAGTTGATTCTAAAGGTTTTGACAATGAAATGCTTTTGTTGAAAGCTTTTATTGCATCATCATATTTTTTTACGTCATAATAAAGTTTTCCCAAGCTAAAGGTTTCACTGGCCTGAGCTTCAGTTTTATTATTAACTTTTGAATAATGGATGGCTTTTTGGGTATAAAGAAGTGCGTCTTTATATTTATTTGCTTTAACGTTGGCATTACGCAAATTGCTGTAATAGGCAACGCTATCAACTTCCTCAATTGATTTTTTCTTTTGAGAATAGGAGAATGTACTAACTAAAACAAAAAATAACAGGAATGACCTCATTAGATATTTGGGAATTTCTTATGAACAGCCATAAAGATATAGAATTAATATTTAATTTGTTAAAATAATTAAATCAATTATTCGAGAGGAATACCCAATTTCATTGTCATACCAACCGACAACTTTAACCATTTTATCAATCACCGAAGTAAGTTGGGCGTCAAACAAACAGGAATTTTTATTGCCAATAATATCCACGGAAACAATTGGATCTTCAGTATAAGCCAAAATGCCTTTTAGATTAGTTTGGGATGCCAATTTAAAAGCCGCATTGATTTCCTCAATTGTTACGGCACGTTTCACGTTGAAAGTAATGTCGGTCAACGAACCGTCAGGAACTGGAACACGAATACCACACCCACCAATTTTACCTTCAAATTCAGGGAATATTTTTGTCAATGCTTTGGCAGCACCTGTCGTTGTTGGAACAATAGATTGACTCGCACCACGAGCACGACGCAAATCTTTGTGCGGTTGATCGTGAAGACTTTGGTCGGTTGTATAAGAGTGAATTGTGGTAATGTAAGCTTGCTCAATTCCGCAAAGTTCGTTGATGACTTTCATCATCGGAGCGGCGTTGTTTGTGGTGCAACTTGCGTTGGAAATAATGGTTTCGGTTCCGTCCAGAATGTGTTCGTTGACACCGAGAACCACCGTTTTTATTTCTTCAACTTCAGAAGGTGCTGAAAGAATTACTTTTTTGGCTCCAGCCAAAATATGAGCGTTGATTTCGTCGAAAGTTTTGTATTTTCCAGTCGATTCAACGACAACATCAATGTTTATAGATTTCCAATCCAGGTTCGAAATGCTTTTCTCGTGAAAAAACAGGAAATGTTTTCCGTCAATGATAATTCCTTTTTCGTCAGATGAAACTTCCGTAGGTAAAACCCCGTGAATGCTGTCGTATTTAATTAAATGCGCCATTGTTTTGGTGTCGGCAATGTCGTTAATAGCTACAACTTCAATGGTGGGATGGTTCAAAAGCAAGCGAAATAAATTCCGCCCAATTCTTCCAAAACCGTTTATGGCAATTCTTGTTTTCAATGTTTTTTGTTTAAAGTTTCAGGTTTAAAGTTTCAAGTTGAGCAACTTTAAACATTAAACTTGAAACAATTTTTAAAGAATATGTTTTTGTGCTTTATAAGAAGAACGAACTAATGGTCCGCTTTCAACGTGACGGAAACCTAATTCTAAACCAAATTTTTCGTATTTGGCGAATTGTTCCGGTGTTATAAATTCTTTTACAGGTAAATGTTTTTTGCTTGGTTGCAAGTATTGACCAATAGTTACAATATCTACTTTGGCATCGTATAAATCCTGCATTGTTTGGAAAACTTCTTCTTCGGTTTCACCAAGACCAAGCATAATTCCAGACTTGGTTCTTTTGATTCCTTGTTCTTTTAAGTATTTCAACACTTCCAGACTTCTATCGTATTTGGCTTGAATACGCACTTCACGAGTCAATCTTCGAACGGTTTCCACGTTATGCGAAACCACTTCTGGATTGGCTTCCACGATTCTGTCTATATTTCTTTCGATTCCTTGAAAATCGGGAATCAGTGTTTCCAAAGTTGTGTTTGGGTTCATTCTGCGAATAGCTTTTACGGTTTCTATCCAAATAATGGAACCTCCATCTTTCAAATCATCTCTGTCCACGCTCGTGATTACGGCATGTTTGATGTTCATTATTTTTATGGAACGCGCTACTTTCTCCGGTTCATCCCAATCCACGGTTTCTGGTCTTCCGGTTTTTACGCCACAAAATCCACAAGAACGCGTGCAGATATTTCCCAAAATCATAAACGTTGCCGTTCCTTCGCCCCAGCATTCACCCATATTTGGGCAACTTCCCGAGGTGCAAATGGTGTTCAGACTGTATTTGTCCACTAAACCACGAAGTTCTGTATATTTTTGACCGATTGGGAGTTTTACTCTCAACCATTTTGGCTTTCCAACAGGCAATGCATTTTCTAAAACAGATTCCATAAAGTATTTTTTGAAAGGGCAAAGATAAGGAAAGGAATTTTAGATTTCGGATTTTAGATTTTAGATTTTGTGGGAATAAATAGTCGCATTGTCATTTTTGCTTTTTTTAATCTGAAGGTGTTAATATATTGTTTTATAATCTAAAATCCGAACTCTAAAATCTAAAATCTTTCTTCTATCTTTGGCATCCTTAAAAAAAATAAATTATGAGCGGAATGTGGTACGAATGCAAAGTAAAATACAGAAAAACAGATGATATTGGAGCACAAAAAGTTACTACCGAACCCTATTTGGTAGATGCTTTATCCTATACAGAAGCCGAGTCCAGAATCAATGAAGAAATGAAGGCTTATGTTAGTGAAGAGTTTAAAATCACGAATATAAAAGTGGCAAATTATGCCGAAATTCATCCTTTTGAAAATGCGGATCGTTGGTTTAAATCCAGAGTTTCTTTAATGGCTTATGACGAGGAAAGCGGGAAAGAACGCAAGACGAATATGTATTTATTAGTCCAAGCTAATGATGTAAAAGAAGCTTATGACAACACTATTGAAGTAATGAAAGGAACAATGGGCGACTATACTATTCCTGCTATTTCTGAATCTCCGATTATGGATGTTTTTCCTTATTTCTCTGGTGATGAAGATGAATTGGAACAAATGGAAAAATTCAATGCTTTAAAAGCTTCCAAACCTGAAAA
>JAEMQE010000182.1 GCA_022758945.1 Lentimicrobium sp.
TCAGAAAATAATTCAGGAGTCTATCATAAAATAAAAAGTTATATTAAGGTTTTAGGGAATTATAAATCTATTATCATTAATAAAATGAATAGAAGCACTTTTATAAAATCAGTTTTACTTGCTACAACTCTGCCATTGTCAGGGTTTTCCAAATTGGATTCCGAAAAAAAGAAAAAACCAACAATTAGATTTGCTCACCTAACTGATATTCACGTACAAGAAGGTGCTATTCAAGAAGCTGGAATGGAAAAAGTATTGCAACACGTGCAAAATCTAAAAGAAAAACCTGGTTTTATTATTAATGGTGGAGATGCTATTATGGATTCTTTGGAGGCTGATAAAGAAAAAACAAAATCTCAATGGGCAATTTTTAATAAAATAATAAACGAAAACAACAAGCTACCTCTATATCATTGCATCGGAAATCACGATATTTGGGGTTGGTTTGTAAAAGATCCAGTCATAAAAGAAGACCCTCTTTATGGTAAAAACTGGGTTGTAGAAACCCTAAAAATGCCCAAAAGATATTATACTTTTCAGGAAAAAAAATGGCATTTTATAGTATTAGACAGCACACAACTTAACGAAAATGGTGGTTATATTGCCAAAATTGATGAAGAACAGTTTTCGTGGCTAAAAAACACCTTGCAAAATATTCCGCAAGAAAACAATATTTGCATTGTCTCACATATTCCTATACTATCTGTTTGTTCTGGTTTATTTTGGGATAAAACTGAAGCTAATGGTGATCGGTTGTTCAAACGAAACCTGATGCATACTGATTTTATTCAATTAAAAGAACTCTTTTTACAACATCCAAACGTCAAAGTATGCCTTAGTGGACACATTCACATGCAAGATGAAGTCGATTATTTAGGCATAAAATACTACTGTAATGGAGCAGTTAGCGGCAATTGGTGGAAAGGAAGTTTTCATGAATTTCCTGCAGCTTATGCACTCATAGAATTGTATGACGACGGAAGTTCCAAAAGAATTATGCACGAATATTAATTATTATAAAAATTTAAATGAACAAAAATCTAAAATCATTATATCATATCGCCCAAAAGCAATCCCGAATTATTATTGGTCTTATGTCAGGTACCTCCTTAGATGGTTTGGATGTGGCTTTATGCGAAATTTCGGGTTCAGGCGAAAATACAGAAGTTCGGTTAGTACAATTTGATACCGTTGACTATTCAGAAGATATAAAAACAGAAATCCGAAATATATTTGCCAAGCAAACTATTGATTTTCAAAAACTGGTATTATTAAATGAATGGATTGGTGTACTTCATGCCAACATCGTTTTAGAATGCTTGAAACGTTGGAACATTTCATCACATAAAGTTGATTTAGTTGCATCGCACGGACAAACAGTATTACACGCACCAAAAATTTTGCACCAGCAAGAAAAATTCCCAAATGCTACTTTACAAATTGGTGATGGAGATCATATTGCCGTGAAAACTGGCATTATTACAATATCAGATTTCAGGCAAAAACATCTCGCAGCAGGTGGTGAAGGTGCTCCATTAGCGGTTTACGGAGATTATTTCATCTTTGGAAAAAAAGGAGAAAATCGAATTATGCTCAATATGGGAGGCATTGCTAATTTTACATATTTACCGTCGAGTATGAATCCAGAAGAAGTTTTCGTAACAGATACAGGAGCCGGAAACACTTTGATTGATGCTTTTACCAGACTGCATTTTCCAGAAAAAGCTTATGATAAAGATGCCTTAATTGCAAAACAAGGCACCGTAAATCAACCTCTTTTGAATGTTCTAAAATCCGACGAATTCTTCCAAAAACCATTTCCTAAAACTACCGGTCCAGAACTTTTTAATATTAAATACGTCAGAAAAGCCCAGTCTGAAAGCAATACCGAAAATATTTTGATTCATGATTTACTGGCAACATTGACCCGCTTTAGCGCCGAAACCATTGTCGAGGCAATTAATTACGCCACAAAAAACACGAAGTATGGTTTAGAAAATTTCACCGTTTATATGTCTGGTGGTGGTGCTCACAATCCATTATTAGTAAGTTGGCTGAAAGAATTATTGCCTTGTAATTTTTCAAAAACTGATGTATTAGGAATTTCTGGTGATGCAAAAGAGGCTGTTCTATTTGCCATTTTAGCAAATGAAACAGTTTCTGGTGGAGATTCGAATTTTGGTTTACGCAAAGGAATTCCATCGGTTTCTATGGGGAAAATTTCATTTCCTAATTAAAGCGAGAATAAGAAATAGACCTTTTTTTACTTGTACTAATATATAAATGACTGATCAAAATTAATAATCAAAACAATGACTAAAGAACGTTTAATTTCACTAGATGTATTCAGAGGATTTACAATTTTATTGATGACTATTGTAAACAATCCAGGAAGTTGGGCTTCGATTTATCCTCCTTTAGAACACGCAGAATGGAACGGTTGTACTCCGACTGACTTAGTTTTTCCGTTTTTTATTTTTATAATGGGAACAGCGATCCCTTTTGCAATACCTAGTAAACAATTTGATTTTGCCATTTTTAATAAAATTATTGTTCGCTCCTTGCGAATTTTCTGTTTGGGATTATTCTTGGGTTATTTTAATAGAATACAGTTATTTGGTTTAGAAGGAATTTCTTTATTAGTGCTCAGAGTGATTATAACTTTTGCAGTTGGTTTTGCTCTTTTGGGAAACTTTAGCTCAAAAATTAAAACTTACCTAGTTTTTGGAATTCTTTCCATACTTTTATTTTTAGCCTATAGCCAAATAGATGAATATAAAGACGTCAGAATTCCTGGTATTCTTCAGCGAATAGGAGTTGTATATTTTTTTTGCTCTCTTTTATATTTGAAAAAAACCCGAAAAACACAACTTCTAGTTGCAGCTTCAATATTAGTGGCTTATTGGATTTTAATGGCTTTCGTCCCCGTTCCTGGATTTGGTGAAGCAAATTTTGAAAAAGGCACCAACTTGGCAGCTTGGCTGGACAATTTAATTTTAAAAGGACATTTATGGAGTTATGCCAAGACTTGGGATCCAGAAGGAATTTTAAGTACATTACCTGCCATTGCTACAGGAATTTTTGGAATGCTCGTTGGACAAACACTAAACTCACAAATTCCAAAAATGGAAATTGTCAAAAAAACAGGAATTATAGGTGTTGTTATGGTAATTCTTGGTTTAATTTGGAACATCGTTTTCCCTATAAACAAAGCACTATGGACTAGCTCTTATGTTTTATATACTTCTGGATTGGCAATACTGATTTTAACCATTTTATATTATACAATTGAAATTGCGAACTATAAAAAATGGGCTAAATTGTTTTTAATTTGGGGGGTTAACCCTATGATTGTATTCTTCTTTTCAGAGATAATTCCAAAAATTATGAGTATGATTGAAATTCAAAATCCAGAAATTCAAACTGAACAAATCAATCTTCAGAAATATTTTTATACCTTTTGTGTTGTACCATTTTTCAACAATCCAATGAATGCTTCATTAGCTTTCGCACTGATATATGCCGTTTTTTGGTCTTTTATTTTATGGATTTTATATAAAAATAAATTGATTTTTAAAGTCTAATTTAACCTGAGAAAAATGAGTAACTTATTTTCATTAATTTTATAAACCAAAAACAATGACTAAAGAACGTTTGATTTCGCTAGATGTTTTCAGAGGATTTACCATTATATTGATGACCATTGTCAACAATCCTGGAAGCTGGGCTCACATTTATCCACCCTTAGAACATGCCGAATGGAATGGCTGTACTCCTACTGATTTGGTCTTTCCGTTTTTTGTATTTATCATGGGAACAGCAATTCCGTTTGCTATACCAAACAAACAATTTGACAGCGCAATATTTAATAAAATTGTAGTTCGTTCCATACGCATCTTCTGTTTAGGATTATTTTTGAATTATTTCGGTAAAATAGAACTTTTAGGATTAGAAGGAATATCGTTATTGATTATCCGCGTGATTATTACAGTTATTGTCGGCGTGGCTCTTTTAGGCAATTTTAGTCCAAAAATAAAAACATACTTGGCTTTTGGAGTACTGGCAACGCTACTAATTTTAGCCTTTAGTCCAATAGAAAACTTTCAGAATGTTAGAATTCCTGGAGTTTTACAACGAATTGGTATTGTTTATTTTTTTTCATCCTTGCTATTTCTGAAAACAAATTTAAAAACACAAATTGGTATTGCAGCCTCGTTGTTATTGATATATTGGTTTTTGATGACTTGCATTCCAGTTCCCGGTTTTGGCGAAGCAAATCTTGAAAAAGGAACAAATTTGGCTGCTTGGTTGGACAATTATATCTTAAACGGACACTTGTGGATTTTTTCTAAAACATGGGATCCTGAAGGCATTTTAAGTACATTGCCTGCCATTGCTACAGGAATTATTGGAATGCTTATTGGGCAATTGTTGAATTCATACACCACAAAAATAGAAATCGCTAAAAAACTAGTTGTTGCAGGCATTTCATTATTAGTACTTGGTACAATTTGGAACTTAGTTTTTCCTATAAATAAATCACTTTGGACCAGTTCTTATGTTTTATATACGGCTGGTTTGGCAATTTTGATTTTAACACTTTTATACTATATAATAGAAATTGCCGATTATAAAAAATGGACCAAGCTATTTTTGATTTGGGGAGTAAATCCAATGATTGTTTTCTTCCTTTCGGGAATATTGCCGCGCGTCTTATCGTCTATAAAAGTTGCCAATCCAGCTTATGTTTTGGGTAATTTAGAGGAAATACCTGAACAAATTGGTGTACAAGAATACTTAAATAAGTTTTGTATTTTGCCCTATTTTGATGATCCAAAAGTTGCCTCTCTTATGTGGGCGCTGTTAAATGTAGCTTTTTGGTCTGTTGTCTTATGGTATTTTTATAAAAAGAAACTGTTTTTTAAAGTTTAATGTTGTAAAAAAGTCCAAACCTCTTCAGAATGTCCTATATAATGTGGCAAAGAAATTGCTGTAATGAAGAAAGTTAAATTTTATCACTAATTTAAGGATACATTTCACCAAAAAAACTACTTTTGACTTTTACATAATTAGATTAAAAATGAATCAATACAAGTCTTTATTGTTGCTGCTATCTGCTTTTATGTTTTCCTTTTCAAATGGAAATGCACAGGAAACAGCAACAAATCCCAAAAACGAATTTAGGGCGGTTTGGATAGCCACAGTGGCAAATATTGACTGGCCAAAGAGCAATGTTGATGCTGTCGAAAAAGAAAAAGCGGATTTTATTGAAATTTTAGACACTTACAAAAAACTAAATTACAACGCCGTAATCGTTCAAATCAGAAGTTGTGGCGATGCTTTTTATCCAACAAAATTAGCGCCCTGGTCGCGTTATTTGACCGGAAAAGAAGGACAAGAACCAAGTCCTTATTACGACCCATTGGAATGGATGATTAACGAAGCGCACGCCAGAGGTTTTGAATTCCATGCCTGGCTCAATCCCTATCGCGCCACGATGGATTTGAGAACCGATATTTTAAGTTCCACTCACGATTTCTACACGCATCCCGAGTGGATGATTAAATATGGTGGCAAATATTATTATAATCCTGCTTTACCTGAAGTTCAGAATCATTTAATTGCCGTGGTAAGCGAAGTAGTTCGAAATTATGATATCGACGCCATTCACTTTGATGATTATTTTTATCCCTATAAAGTAGCTGGAGAAGTATTTAACGACAGAGCTTCATTCGTGAAATATGGTTCCGGACTTAGCTTGGAAGACTGGAGACGAAACAACGTCAATAATCTGGTGAGAAATGTTTCCCTTTCCATAAAAAACATTAAACCTTGGGTGCAATTTGGCATCAGTCCGTTTGGAGTCTGGCGCAATAAATCAGTCGATCCAAAAGGTTCTGATACAGAATCCGGACAAACCAATTATGACGATTTATATGCTGATCCATTGGCCTGGATGGAAAATTGCTGGATTGATTATCTGGTTCCACAACTGTATTGGAGCATAGGTCATCCCAAAGCTTCGTATTCAAAATTGCTGAAATGGTGGTCCGAAAATTCGAAAAACACGGCCATTTACATTGGAAACGGAACCTATAAAATCAATAGTGATTCCGATAAAAAATGGAACAATCCCAATGAAATTCCAAATCAAATTAATGTTACCCGAACTTATAAAAACATTCAGGGAAATGCTTTTTTCAGTGCCAAATCGTTTGTAAAGAAAAATCAGACTGTTGCCCAGTTATTATCAGCCAATCAATACAAATATCCTGCGCTGCCGTTTGCTGTTCCCAATTCAAAGCAGACTGTGATTGATATTCCAACGGTAAACAAGATTGAAAAAGATACGGCCACTTCCTGCTTTTCCATCAATTATCCATTGAATAGTAAAGTGCGATATATTATGGTTTATCGAGCTAAAAAAGCTTCGAATATAGACATCAATAATCCGAGTCAAATCATTGAAAAGATAACTTTGGCAGCAAAAAGCGATTCTATTTTGGTTACTATTCCAATGAAAAAACCAGATGAAAACAATACTTGTGCCATCACCTTCATCGATTATTATGGCAACGAAAGTGCTGCTACGATACTAAATTAATTCCTTTATACTAGATGAAAATTGACGCTAAACCCTGGTTTTGGATACCCGTTTTAAACTTTGCTTCAGGCTTGCCTTATGCAATTATTATTTCGGTTTCGGTAATAATGTACAAAAACTTGGGAATCAGCAATGAAGATATTGGAATTTACACCAGTTTATTGTATTTACCTTGGGTTATTAAACCCCTATGGAGTCCTTTTATTGATTTATATTCCACCAAAAGAAAGTGGTTTCTGGCGATGCAATTATTGATATCGATTGCTTTTCTGATTGTTGGATTAACGATTCCGATGAGTAATTTTTTCGTGTTGAGTCTGGCTGTTTTTTGGGTAGCTGCTTTTGCATCTGCTTCGAATGATGTGGCGAGTGACGGTTTTTATATGTTGGCTTTGGCCAAAGAACAACAATCTTTTTTCTTAGGAATCAGAAGCACCTTTTACCGTCTTTCTTTGTTAACTGGAAACGGATTAATCGTGATTATTGCTGGATTTCTGGAACAGAAATACGGAGACAAAACCAAAGCTTGGTCTTACACTATGGTGATTGTTGCTTTCATTATGACCGTAATAACGATTTATAATTATTTTTCAACTCCAAGAATAGAAACCAAAAGACTTGAAGAACCATCAGAGTCAACTCCTAAAATTAGTTTTGTGGCTGTCTTTCTTTCTTTCTTCCAAAAGAAACAAATTGGTTTAGTTTTATCTTTCATCTTATTGTTCAGACTTGGAGAATCACAATTATTAAAAATGCTGACTCCTTTTCTTCTGGATAAAAAATCAATGGGAGGAATGGGATTGACAACTGAAGATATAGGACTTATTTATGGCACATTTGGAGTTACTGCACTTGTCATTGGTGGAATTTTAGGTGGAATTGCCATTTCCAAAGACGGTCTTGGCAAATGGATGTTGCCTATGATTTTGACGATACACTTACCAATAATTGGGTTTATATTACTTTCCCATTTTCATCCAACTTCTATTTTCTATGTATATGCCACGGTAATTTGCGAACAATTTGGTTATGGATTTGGCTTTGCCGCCTTTATGATGTTTCTAATTTACGTTGCAGAAGGTGAATCGAAAACCTCCCACTACTCTATTGCTACTGGATTTATGGCTTTGGGAATGATGCTTCCCGGAATGCTAAGTGGTTATATTCAGGAATATTTGGGTTATGCCAATTTCTTTATTTGGGTGCTTTGTGCCACCATTCCAGGATTGATCTTATCTCGCTTTTTGATTTTTCCAAAGGATTTTGGAAAGAAAATAGAAGCATAAAATAGAAAGCGGATGATACGGATTTACTTCGTAAAGACACGGATATAAACAGATTCTTAAAGATTAAAATTTAAAGAAATACAAAAGCACTTTGATTAGACCAACAAAAGCAGTTTAAAAAATCCGCCCTTATCTGCGTTTTCGCGATAGCGAATCCGTTTTATCCGCGTACTATTAAGGAAACAAAATTTCTAAACAATGACATTAGAACAAAAAATAGGACAATTCTTTTTTCCTGCCGTTTTTATCAACGATACGGAAGAAAATATTCAGGAAATAGAGCGTTTAATCAAGGAATACAACATTGGCGGACTCACGTTTTTTCACAGTCGGGCGAGTGCTGCAACAAACTATGAAACTAAGAAAAAAGTCGAATTCAACGACAACAGTTTCAAACGTTTAAAAGAATTAGTTATTCGTTTTCAAAAATGCGCTACTACGCCACTTTTGATGAGTATTGATGCCGAATGGGGATTAGCCATGCGGGTCGAAAAAACACCACAATATCCTTATGCCATTACGCTTGGCGCTTTACCGGAACGATACGAATATTTGGCTTACGAAGTTGGAAAACGAACTGGTTTGGATTTAAAATCGGCGGGGATTCATTATAATTTAGCGCCTTTGGCAGACATCAATAACAATCCTAAAAATCCCGTGATTGGCTATCGCTCTTTTGGTCAAAACAAAGAAAAAGTCTCCAATTTAGCCCTAGAATATTTACGTGGCTTGAAAGAAGTTGGCGTTTTAGGATGCTTAAAACATTTTCCAGGACATGGAAATACAAGCGTTGATTCGCATTTGGGATTGCCCGTTCTAGAAGAAACTCTGGAAGAATTAATGAATAAAGAATTGGTTCCTTTTATAAAAGGAATCGAGAATAATGTCGATTCTATTATGATTGGGCATTTGGCAGTTCCTGCTTTGAATGATGGAAAAAACACTTCGGCAACCTTATCGAAATCCGTTATTGAAGGCCTTTTGCGAAATCAGTTGGGGTATGATGGCTTGGTGATTTCCGATGCTTTGAATATGCACAGTGTTTCTAAATTGTATGACAAAAAAGGCCAACTCGAATGGGAAGCTTTCAATGCAGGAAATGATGTATTGTGTTTTGCCGAAAACGTTGCCGAGGGCATTCAGGAAATCCTCAAAAATGGGACATCAGAACGAATCGAAGCTAGCTTTAATCGTTTGTGGAAATGCAAACAAAAAGCAGGTATTTTAGATGGGAATACTGCTCCTCAAGGCAAATTCGATTTTGAAGCCACTTCTATTTTAAATCGTTTTATTGCTGATAAAAGCACTACTAAAATCAAAGATAACAACAATAGTTTACACTTATTTGAAGCTAAAAACAATGAAAAGCTAGCCAAATTAAGTCTTTATAAAGATACTCATAATATCTTTTTTAAATCATTATCCATAGTCCTTCCCTCACCAAAATTTGCTCTCGAAACAGGAGATAAAGAGACAATTCAAAAACTGACAGAAAAACTAAAAGATTTTGATACCATTCTAATTTCGCTTTTTGTACCAAAAGCAAAACCTTTGAACAATTTTGATATCGAAGATTCCGTTTTGGATTTTTTAGAAGATTTATTTTCCAAAAAGAAATGCGTTTTGTACGTGTTTGGAAATCCTTATGCTTTGCAGGTAATTCCAAATTTAAAATCAACCCTAGGAATTATGCAAGTATATCAAGACTTTAGGGAATTTCAAGAAAGTGCAGCTCGTCAATTACTGAGAAACTCAAGATGTAGAGGCACTTTACCGGTAATTATTGGTTAATTAAAAAGGCGGTTTGTTGCCAAACCACCTTTTAGAATTCAATTATAAGGTGCTATAATTAAGCCAAGTCGAAACGATCTGCATTCATTACTTTAGTCCAAGCTTTTACAAAGTCGTTTATAAATTTTTCTTTGTTGTCGTCTTGTGCGTAAACTTCGGAGTAAGAACGTAAAATAGAATTAGAACCAAATACTAAATCCATACGAGTAGCAGTCCATTTTACTACTCCAGTTCTACGGTCGCAAATGTCGTAAATTCCTTTTTCTGTTGGTTTCCAAGTATTTCCCATATCGGTTAGGTTGATAAAGAAATCGTTAGTCAAAGCCCCTATTGTATTGGTAAAAACCCCATGTTTTGTATTGCCGTAATTGGTACCCAACATTCTCATTCCACCAACAAGTACCGTCATTTCTGGAGCCGTCAATCCCATTAATTGGGTGCGATCCAGCATTAATTCCTCTGAACTCACTATGTAATCTTTTTTACTATAGTTACGGTAACCATCCGCTAAAGGTTCTAATGGAGCAAAAGATTCGGTGTCTGTCATTTCATCAGTTGCGTCTCCACGACCTGCTGAGAATGGAACAGTAACGGCAATACCACCAGCCTTAGCAGCTTGTTCTATACCTAAATTACCTGCTAAAACAATGGTATCAGCGATACTAATGCCAAACTCAGCAGCTATAGGCTCAAGAACAGACAAAACATGTGCCAAACGTTGTGGTTCATTTCCTTCCCAATTTTTTTGAGGTGCTAAACGAATGCGAGCACCATTGGCTCCACCACGCATATCTGATCCACGGAAAGTACGTGCGCTATCCCAAGCGGTATTTACCATTTCAGGAATAGACAGTCCTGCTGCTGCAATTTTGGTTTTTACTACAGCTACGTCATACCCAGTAGTTCCAGCCGGAATTGGATCTTGCCAAATTAAGTCTTCTTGAGGTACATCTGTACCAAAGTAATTTGCTTTTGGCCCCATATCTCTATGGGTTAGTTTGAACCAAGCACGAGCAAAAGTTTCTGAGAAATACGCTTGGTCGTTCATGAATCGTAATGAAATTTCCTTATAAATAGGATCTACTTTCATAGCCATATCAGCATCCGTCATTATTGGGTTTTGATGAATCGTTGGATCCTCAACATCTACTGGTCTGTCTTCTTCTTTGATGCTTATGGGCTCCCATTGCCATGCGCCTGCAGGACTTTTAACAGAATGCCATTCATGATTAAATAACATCTTAAAATAACCATTATCCCATTTAGTAGGGTTAGTAGTCCATGCTCCTTCAATTCCACTTGTTACTGTATAACGTCCTTTTCCTGATTTATTAGGGTTGTGCCATCCAAATCCTTGTTCCTCTACGTCAGCAGATTCAGGATCTGGTCCTAAAAGACTAGCATCACCATTTCCATGAGATTTACCTACTGTATGTCCACCTGCAGTTAAAGCTACTGTTTCTTCATCATTCATAGCCATACGCGCAAATGTTTCACGTACTTGAGCAGCTGTTTTCAAAGGGTCTGGTTTTCCGTTGACTCCTTCTGGATTTACATAAATTAGCCCCATTTGCACAGCAGCTAAAGGGTTTTCCATAGTTTTAGGGTCATCTACATTCGCATAACGTTCATCACTTGATGCTAACCATTCTTTTTCAGCTCCCCAATATGTATCAATTTCTGGGTGCCAAATATCTTTACGTCCAAAAGCAAATCCAAAGGTTTTTAATCCCATATCAGCATACGCTATTGTACCTGCCAAAACTATTAAATCGGCCCAACTCACTTTGTTACCATATTTTTTCTTGATAGGCCATAGCAATCTTCTTGCCTTGTCTAGACTAACATTGTCTGGCCAAGAATTTAAAGGTGCAAAACGCTGATTTCCTGAACCAGCGCCACCACGACCATCAGAAATACGATAGGAACCCGCAGAGTGCCATGACAATCGTATCATTAATCCTCCGTAGTGACCCCAATCTGCAGGCCACCAATCTTGACTATCCCTCATTAATTTGTGCATGTCTTTTTTTAAGGCTTCAATGTCTAATTTCGTCAATTCATCGTGATAATTAAACGCTTGCCCTAAAGGGTTTGTTTTAGTATCATGTTGACTCAATATATCCAGGTTAAGTGCATTAGGCCACCACTCCATAACATTTGCTTTGGCTGATGTATTTCCGCCATGCATCACTGGGCATTTAGCTGCTGATGCATCATGATTTACCGGACATTTCCCTTGACCGTTGGATAGGTCTGGATTTTTATTATTTTCCATATTTTAAAATTTTATAGATTACTGTTTTTCCTTTCGTAAATTTAGTCAAATTCTCTTTTACAAATCACAATCATTAATCTTTATGGTTTATTTTGTCATAAGTATAATCTATTGAAACGTGTATTTCTATAAGATTAACGGTAATTTAAAATTAAAAAATGAATAGATTATTGCTGCTAAATTGAAAAATAAAAGTATATATTTTTATGAATTTAATTTTTTTTATTCGTTAAAATCTACAATAACTTAACTAATTATAAAAACCATGGAAAGAATCGATTTACCTTATAGTTTAATAAAAAAATAGATACTAAATCTATTATAAATTAGTGTTTCTAATGATTAATTTTGCAGAAAATTTAAATCATACAATTATGTCATTAGTAGGAAAAAAATTCCCAAGTATTGCAGTAGACGCCATCTCTGAAATGGGCGATAATTTGAAAATCAATATTTTCGAAGAAGCAACTAAAAATAACAAAAAAGTACTTTTGTTTTGGTACCCAAAAGATTTCACCTTCGTTTGTCCAACTGAATTACATGCTTTTCAAGCTGCTTTACCGGAATTCGAAAAAAGAAATACCCTAGTTATTGGTGCTTCTTGCGACACGAATGAAGTCCATTTTGCTTGGTTAAACACCGCAAAAGATAACGGTGGAATCGAAGGGGTTACTTATCCTATTCTTGCCGATACCAACCGTAACTTGTCGAACATTCTTGGAATTCTGGATATCGAATCTACCAGCTATAGCGACGAAACAGATTCCATTATTGTTGAAGGGTCTAATGTGACATTCAGAGCCACTTACCTCATTGACGAAACAGGAAAAATCTTCCACGAAAGTGTTAATGATATGCCATTGGGTCGTAACGTAAACGAATATTTACGTATGGTTGATGCTTACACACACATTCAAGAGAAAGGTGAAGTTTGTCCTGCCAACTGGGAAGTAGGAAAAGAAGCGATGACTGCAGACAGAAAAAGTACTGCAGAATACTTGAGTTTAAATTAACTTTAAATAGCAATACCAATGGCAATTTTAATATTCAATTTTGATATTGCCATTGAATTTTAATATTGACACTAAAATAAAACTATGTTAATCGAATTAAACGAAGATACCTTACACCATTTAGTTTCCACTAACGAAAAAGTAGTCGTACAATTTTCTGCCTCTTGGTGTGGCAATTGCCGAATTATGAAACCAAAATTCAAAAAGTTAGCTTCAGAAAATGAAGATATGACTTTTGTTTTGGTTGATGCTGAAAATTCTCCGGAATCCAGAAAACTGGCTAATGTGAGTAACTTGCCTACTTTTGCCACTTTTGTCAACGGGAAATTGGTCAACGAAACCCAAACTAATAAAGCCGAAGTTTTGACGGAGTTAGTAAACGAAATTAAATAAATCAGATACGCTTTGTCAAAGTTTAAAACTTTGACAAAGCTATTAAAAACTAATAAGGATGAAACTACCCATCATCAAACATTTATCTCAATTCATTGAAGAAAATGACCAAGATTACCTTGTAGAAGCCATTGAAGTTCTGGAAGCTTTGACCGAAGTTTCTTCTTTGAAAGATGAAGAACTAGACGTGATTGGCGAATTAATATCGAATATGTACGGAGCTCTTGAGGTTCATAAAATGATAAAAGGCGGAATGGATAAAAAGGAAGCTTTGAATACTTTTATGAAACGTGTTTTGGGCTCTATTGATAAATAATGCTAGGATTGTCTTCCCCTTTTTATCAAAAAAATTAATTATACAATTTTAAAACGCTTTCAGTATTGAGAGCGTTTTTTTTTAATAAATTAGCAAATCGTAAATCAAAAAACCGTAAATCGTAAATAAATTTTCATACTTTTGAGGCACATTAAAAAAACAAATTAAATTATGGCTTCAATAACATTAGGTGGAAATCCAATCCACACTTCAGGTGAATTACCAAAAGTTGGTACCAAACTATCCGATTTCAAATTAGTAAAAAACGATCTTTCTGTGGCTTCCTTAAGTGATTTTGCAGGAAGCAAATTAGTGCTCAATATTTTTCCAAGTATCGATACCGGAACTTGTGCAACCTCTGTTCGTACCTTTAACGCCAGTGCTGCAAAATTAGCCAACACCAAAGTATTGTGTATTTCCAGAGATTTACCTTTTGCCCAAAAACGTTTTTGTGGTGCTGAAGGCCTTGAGAATGTGGTTAATTTATCTGATTTCAAAGACGGAAGTTTTGGTAAAACCAATGGTTTGGAAATTGTTGACGGTGTTTTGGCCGGTTTACATTCCAGATGTATTATTGTGGTGGATGAAAACGGATCTATTCTCTATACTGAACAAGTTCCAGAAATCGCCCACGAGCCTAATTATGAAGCGGCCTTAGCGGTGCTTTAACAGTAACGAATGGAATTTCAGAAAGATAACACTCTCTTTACCGGAAGATTAAAAAGTGTCTCCTTTGCCGTGAAAGGTGCTATAAAATTGATAACCACTGAAGACAGCATCAAGGTGCAATTCTCTATTGCCATTTTGATGACTGTTGCCGGTTTTTACTTTTCTATATCTACCATTGAGTGGCTTTTTCAAATCTTGTCTATTGGTTTAGTGATGAGTATTGAAGGACTGAACACCGCTGTTGAAAAAATAGCTGATTTTATTCATCCTGAATATCACGAACGAATTGGATTCATCAAAGACATTTCCGCGGGAGCCGTATTTTTTGCTGCCCTCACAGCCATTGTCATTGGATTAATTATATATGTACCAAAAATATTCTAGCAAATAGTTTCATCAAGAATGGCAAAAACAATAAAAACAGCACCTACGGAAAAGAAAACTGACCCTAAATCTGTGACCAAAAAGCCCTGGACCTTTACCAAACAGCACAAAATTGTTTTGGGTTCGCTTTTGGTCTTATTTTCCATTGCCTTATTGCTTGCCTTCATTTCCTTTTATATCTACGGACAAGTTGACCAAAGCGCCGTGAATCAATTGGCAGACCGAAACGAAACGGTTCAGAATTGGCTGGGGAAATTTGGTGCTTTTCTTGCCGATTTAATAGTTTACAGAGGTTTTGGACTTGCTTCTTTTCTATTCGTCAAGTTATTCTTCCTGACCGGAATGTTTTTAATCCTGGATATTTCACTTAAGAAGCTCAAGAATATTTGGTTTTGGGATTTGTTTGTTGTCATTATCCTATCGGTATCGTTTGGTTTTTTTGCCACTTCCCTACCCGAGTTGGGCGGAACCATTGGGTATGAACTGAATTTATTTGCTCAGGATTATATTGGCAAAACCGGAACCTTACTGGTGTTGGCTTTTGGACTCATCCTTTATCTCATCTTTAAAATCAAAGTGTCTCCCGAGAAGATCAAATCCTTTTTCGAAAGCACGAAGAAAGAAATCAAATCTGATTTGGCTACCAATGCTTCGACTATTGATTCCAGTGCCTATAATCTGGAAGAATACGCTGTGGTAGATGAAGAAGATGTAACCGATGAAATTCATTTAAAAAGTACTGGTTCCCAATTTGAACTCAACAAAGAAGCGTTAAAGCCGACCATTAGCAATCCTTCGGAAATTACTTTGAAAACGGTTCCTATGGAAGTGACGCCACCGCCATTCCATTTACCGGAAATCATTCATACCAACGATGATCATTTTGTGATTGAGAAAGCTCCGGAAGAAGATATTGTTGAAGAGAATCTGGCTTCGAAACTGGTGGCTGATTTTGGATTGTTTGATCCTACTTTGGATTTATCCAATTACAAATACCCGACGATTGATTTATTAAAAGAATATTCTACTGGCGGCATCACTATTAATCAGGAGGAATTAGAAGAAAATAAAAACCGAATTGTAGAGACTCTTCGCAATTATAAAATAGAAATCGCTCAGATTAAGGCGACCGTTGGCCCTTCGGTGACGCTCTATGAGATTGTGCCGGAAGCGGGAATCCGTATTTCGAAAATCAAGAGTCTGGAAGATGATATTGCCTTATCGCTTTCGGCATTGGGGATTCGTATTATTGCCCCTATTCCAGGAAAAGGAACGATTGGGATTGAGGTTCCTAATAAGAATCCTACTATGGTTTCGATGAAAAGTGTTATAGGTTCTGCCAAATTTCAGGAAGCTGAAATGGAATTACCAATTGCTTTGGGGAAAACCATTTCGAATGAAACCTTTGTGGTCGATTTAGCCAAGATGCCTCACTTGTTAATGGCCGGTGCTACCGGGCAAGGAAAGTCGGTGGGTTTGAATGCCGTTATCACTTCCTTGCTTTACAAAAAACATCCTGCCGAAATCAAGTTTGTCTTGGTCGATCCAAAGAAGGTGGAATTAACGCTTTTCAATAAGATTGAAAGACATTATTTAGCTAAACTTCCTGATTCGGAAGACGCTATTATTACTGACAATGCCAAAGTGGTCAATACGTTGAACTCGCTTTGTGTAGAAATGGACAATCGCTATTCATTGTTGAAAGATGCGATGGTTAGAAATATTAAGGAATATAACGACAAATTTAAATCCAGAAAGCTGAACCCTGAAAACGGACATCGCTTTTTGCCTTACATCGTGTTGATAGTAGATGAGTTTGCCGATTTGATTATGACCGCCGGAAAGGAAGTGGAAGTTCCTATTGCGCGATTGGCACAACTTGCGAGAGCCATTGGAATACATTTAATTATAGCTACCCAAAGACCTTCGGTGAATGTGATTACCGGATTAATCAAAGCCAATTTCCCTGCCCGAATCGCCTTTAGAGTAACTTCTAAAATCGATTCCAGAACGATTTTGGATACACAAGGTGCTGACCAATTGATAGGACGTGGTGATATGCTGTATCACAACGGAAATGATGTGGTGCGCGTGCAATGTGCTTTTATTGACACACCCGAAGTGGAAAAAATTACGGAGTTTATTGGTTCCCAAAAAGCCTACGCTACCGCTTATTTGCTTCCAGAGTTTATTGGGGAAGAAAGTGGCATTAATCTTGATATGGATATATCCGAAAGAGATACTTTATTTAGAGAAGCTGCCGAGATTATTGTTATGGCACAACAAGGTTCCGCTTCGCTTTTGCAAAGAAAACTGAAATTGGGTTACAACCGAGCCGGAAGACTGATTGATCAATTGGAGGCGGCAGGAATTGTGGGCCCGTTTGAAGGCAGCAAGGCCCGAAGCGTCAACATTTTAGACATGAGTTCTCTTGATCAATTTTTCCAAAATGAATAAAACAATTAATTACAATGACTAAGACTTTACAGATTACTTTTCTATTCCTTATCAGCCTTTTTGCACACGCACAAGATAAAGAGGCTAAAGACCTTCTTAATCAAGTCACCGCAAAAATCAAAAGCTATGATAATATTATCATTGATTTTAAATACACCCTGAATAATGCCAAAGAGAACATCAATCAGGACAGCAAGGGGAATGTCACTATGAAAGGCAATCAATATGTATTGAATTTTATGGGCGTGACCAAGATATTCGACGGAAACAAAACCTATACCATTGTTCCTGAAGACGAAGAAGTTACCGTTTCGACCGTTAACGAAAAAGACGACAATGCCATCACCCCATCGAAAATGTTAACCTTTTTTAACAGTGGTTACAAGTGCAGTATGAATGAGTTGCAAGACATCAAAGGGCGCAAAATACAATACATTAAACTGGTTCCTATGAATGCCAAAGACCAACGGAAAGAGGTCTTATTGGGCATTGATGTTCAGACCAAACACATCTACAATCTTATAGAAACGGGTAAAAAAGGAACTAAAACCACACTCACTGTTAATTCTTTTAAAACCAACCAACCTTTGTCAAAAAATCAATTTATCTTTGTGGCCAGTAAATATCCAAATTACTACATCAATAAATTAGATTAATTCCTGGTGAAAATTCTCGACAAATACTTACTAAAGACTTTTCTGAGTACCTTTTTCACGGTATTTATCATTCTGTTTTTTATATTCATCCTGCAATCGGTGTGGTTGTTTATTGCTGAATTAGCGGGTAAGGATTTGGATTTAGTGATGGTTCTCAAGTTTTTATTGTTTGCTATGCCACGTATCGTGCCTTTGGTATTGCCATTATCTGTTTTACTGGCTTCGATTATGACCTTTGGCGACCTGGCTGAGAACTATGAGTTTGCCGCTATGAAGTCGGCGGGAATTTCGCTGCAGCGCGCTATGAAAAGCTTAATCATCTTTATTGCTATTTTGAGTGTCGTTGCCTTTTCCTTTGCCAATAACGTGATCCCGTATGCGGAATACAAGTTTATCAATTTCAGGAGAAACATTGCCCAATTAAAACCAGCTTTGGCTATTGCCGAAGGTCAGTTCAGCACCGTGGGACTCTATTCTATCAAGGTCAATAAGAAATCAGGACCCAACGGCAACACGCTGACGGGGATAACCATTCACAAAAAATCAGCTATGGGTGACGGGAATAAAACCGTTATCAAGGCCAAAAACGGGGAACTGATCAGCAGTGAGCAATCGAACACACTGAAAATGGTGCTGAATGACGGCTATTATTATGAAGATATATCGCCAAAAAAATACGAAGACCGCAACAGGGTCCCTTTTGCGAAAAGCTCCTTCAAGCGATACGTCATCAATATTGATTTGTCTAAACTCAATAAGGTGGATGTCAATGATGCCAGCATCACTAATACCAATACGATGCTGAATGTCAGTGAACTGAACTATACTCTGGATTCGTTGCACAAGAATATGAAAACTGATATTTTGTCTTTTTCGGAAAACATCAATCAGCGCATCGGGATTCAACGGTCGGTTAAGGTAGTTGACCCTACCGTTGCCCCAATCAAAAAACACAAGGCGCTTCCCGGCGATTTGTTGTCTTTGTATTCGAATGATAAAAAACTAGCTATTTTAAGTTTTGCGGACAGTTCGGTTGAAAGCAGCTTGCTTTCGATTACCGGAACCAATACGGAATTGGAAAACAAACAAAAGAACATCAACGGTCACATTCTGGCTTTTTATGACAAGTTTGTGATTGCCTTTGCCTGTTTCCTGATGTTTTTCATCGGTGCTCCACTGGGAGCCATCATCCGAAAAGGAGGGCTTGGGCTGCCTATTGTTTTCGCTGTATTGATCTTCATCTCCTTTCACTTTATCAATACTTTTGGCAAACGGATTTCACAAGAAAATGGACTGACTCCCTTTTTAGGCGCCTGGATGTCCTCGTTTATTTTATCGCCCTTGGCAATTTTGCTGACCTACCGTGCCACCAATGATATTGGGTTAATCAATATGGATGTTGTTATGGCACCCTTTCAAAAAATCTTTCAAAAAATATTTCCACCCTCTAAATAATTAGCACATGGCTACAAGCACCATACAACTCAACACCATCGAAGAGGCTATTGAAGACATTCGCCAAGGCAAGATCATCATTGTTGTTGACGATGAAGGTCGGGAAAACGAAGGTGATTTTTTGGCTGCTGCCGAAAAAGTAACGCCGGAAATCATAAATTTTATGGCTACGCATGGTCGGGGACTAATT
>JAEMQE010000086.1 GCA_022758945.1 Lentimicrobium sp.
GCTTACGAGATCAGGAAACTATCCGAATAGACAATATTCTAAAGGTATTGCATTCCCTGACTTTTGTGCCTAAATTTTGGAATTTAGAAGACTTATTGCTTCTCGAAAATGGATTGAAAGATTTGGGAATGAATGTAGAAAGTCTGAGTGATTTTAGCGAAGAGCAATTGATTTCACAATTGGGACGTCTTCATTTTGATTGGAATCATTTCGAAATATTTGCTGATTTTTTAATGGCACTTTCAAAAGAAAGTCAATTCGATTTTTCGAAAAAAGCTATTGCCATTTACGATTATGTTCAGAAGGAAAGCAAGGTTTTTTCTTTGGAAATATTTAATAAGTTAGCTGTTGCGAAAGCAAATTTATAATGAAAAATAAATTTTACACCTACATACAAAACCTTCAAGACCAAATCTGTAAAGGATTGGAAGATGTTGATGGCACAACCAAATTCCGTGAGGATCTTTGGGAACGACCAGAAGGAGGAGGTGGACGAACACGCGTGATTGAAAACGGAGCCGTTTTTGAAAAAGGCGGTGTCAATATCTCGGCAGTACACGGAAAATTGCCAGACAGTATGCAAAAATTGTTCAACGTAGGCGAAGCCGATTTTTTTGCCTGTGGATTGAGTTTGGTTTTGCATCCGAAAAGTCCAATGGTACCAACGGTTCACGCGAATTGGCGCTATTTTGAAATGTATGATACTTCGACTGCGCTCAGTACAGGTTCACGAAAAGTGATTCAGCAATGGTTTGGAGGCGGACAAGATTTAACGCCTTATTATTTGTTTGAAGAAGACGCAAAACATTTTCACCAAACCTGTAAAACGGCTTGCGACAAACATAATCCTAATTTTTATCCAAAATATAAAAAACAATGTGATGCCTATTTTTGGAACGCGCACCGCAATGAAGCCCGAGGAATTGGCGGATTATTTTTCGATTATTGCAAAGCGACCGAAGAGATGTCAATAGAAAATTGGTTTAACTTTGTAACCGAAGTTGGTAATAGTTTTCTAGAAGCTTATGTTCCAATTGTCGAAAAAAGAAAAAATGTATTATATTCGGATACCAATAGAACTTGGCAGGAGATTCGTCGAGGTCGTTATGTCGAATTCAATTTGGTTCACGACAAAGGCACGTTGTTTGGTTTAAAAACCAACGGCAGAATTGAAAGTATCCTGATGAGTTTGCCGCCACACGTGCAATGGGTTTACGACCATCATCCTGAAAAAGGAAGTGAAGAAGAAAAATTATTAAAAATATTAGAAAAACCAATCGATTGGATTTAGTTTTCGAGAGAAATCTAAAATCCTGAATCTAAAATCTAAAATCTAAAATCTTATGTTCCCACTACAAAGAAATCGCCGTTTAAGAACCAACGAATCCATTCGTTCCCTAGTTCGTGAAACCTCACTAAGTCCAAACGATTTTATGCTCCCAATGTTTGTTGCCGAAGGAAAAGATGTAAAAATCCCTATTGCATCGATGCCCGGAATTTTCCGTCATTCGTTAGACAATACCATCAAAGAAGTCAAAGAAGCTTGGGATTTAGGTATCAAAGCAGTCAATATTTACGTGAAAGTTAGCGAAAATCTGAAAGACAATGCAGGTGTCGAAGCCTGGAACAAAGACGGATTGATGCAGCAAACCATTCGCGCTATCAAAGACGCCGTTCCTGAAATGATTGTGATGCCAGACGTAGCCTTGGATCCTTATTCCATCTATGGTCACGACGGAATTATCAGAAACGGACAAATTATTAATGATGCCACGATTGAAGCCTTAACGCTAATGAGTTTGAGTCACGCAGAAGCTGGTGCCGATTTTGTTGCACCTAGCGATATGATGGACGGTCGAGTGCTAGCCATTCGCAAAGCATTGGAAGAAAATGGTCATCATAACGTGGGAATTATGAGTTACAGCGCCAAATATGCTTCGGCATTTTATGGCCCATTTCGTGATGCTTTAGACAGTGCGCCAGTCGATATGGAAAATATTCCAAAAGACAAAAAAACCTATCAAATGGATTATGCCAATCGCATCGAAGCTATTCGCGAAACATTAGACGATGTTGCCGAAGGTGCCGATATTGTAATGGTAAAACCAGGAATGGCGTACCTTGATATCGTTCGCGAAGTCAAAAATGCCGTTCACGTTCCCGTTGCTGTGTACCAAGTTTCTGGCGAATATGCAATGGTCAAAGCCGCCGCCGAAAGAGGTTGGCTCGACCACGATAAAATTATGATCGAACAATTATACTGCATTAAGCGAGCAGGAGCAAATATTATATCCACTTATTTTGCCAAAGAAGCGGCAAGATTATTAAATAAATAAAACATGAAGAAGACAGTATTATCAATAGTATTTGTAGGATTGCTATTTGCAGTTTCCTGTAAAAAAGAGAATTCCGAAGAATCTTTTGGCAAACCCGAAACGACAACAGAAACAACCACCAAAGCTCAAAAACCCGAAGATTTAGGGGCAGATATTTTTGCTGGAAAAGGCGCATGTGTCAATTGCCATAAGCCAGATGTAAAACTAGTGGGACCTAGTTTGCAAGACATTGCCAAAATCTATAAAGAAAAAAACGGCGATATGGTAACTTTCCTTAAAGGCGAAGGCGAGCCCATTGTTGATCCAACCCAATATGCAGTAATGAAGGCTAATTTTCCTGTAACAAAAACATTTTCAGATGAAGAATTGAAAGCTTTGGAAGCATATGTTTATTCACATTTAAAATAATTGTTATTCAGAACTTGTAAAAGATTTATGAATCTATAAACACAAAAACCATTTCAATCGAAATGGTTTTTTTATTTACAAAAATCTGACTTCTAACCAGAAAAAGATATATCTTTAAAAAATATGGAAACAGCCTATATTAAAACACCTTTAGGAATCGCCAAAATAATTGGTGATGAAAAGGGCATTTCTGTTGTTTCAGTTTCTGATGAAGGAGAAATTTGCTCCGCCAGTTCGCTATCGCTCGGGTCAACAATAATTCCAATAGTTTTACAAGAAGCAGTTTTGCAACTCAATGAATATTTCGAGGAAAAAAGAACCGATTTTACATTTAAATTGAATCCATCGGGAACTGAATTCCAACAAAAAGTTTGGAAAGGATTACTCGAAATTCCATTCGGAAAAACGATGTCTTATATGGAATTGTCCAAAAAAATGGGCGATGTCAAAGCCATTCGTGCTGTGGCTTCGGCCAATGGGAAAAACCCGCTTTGGATTGTAGTTCCGTGTCACAGAGTCATAGGAACCAATGGTTCACTAACGGGTTACGCTGGCGGACTGTGGCGCAAAAAATGGTTGTTGGAACACGAAAATCCTGCGAAACAGCAAAGTTTGTTATAAATTGGTTGCCACGAATTACATGAATTATCACGAATTTCTTTATATTCGTACATAATTACTTTCAATTTACACCGACCAACATTGAATTTGTGTAAATTTGTGTAATTCGTGGCAAAAGAAAATCTGCGTTAATCTGTCAAATCTGCGTCATCTGCGTCCCAATATTTAATTTATGATAGAAAAAATCAACCTCAACAACATTCTTTTTCTCGACATCGAAACCGTTCCTGAAGTAGCTAATTTCAATGAGTTGGACGATGAGATGAAAAGCCTTTGGGAACACAAAACCCAATACCAGCGCAAAGACGAATTTACGCCCGAGGATTTTTATGAAAGAGCCGGAATTTGGGCCGAGTTCGGGAAAATTGTCTGTATTTCTGTGGGATATTTTGTCATCAAAGGAGATATTCGAAATTTTAGAGTGACTTCATTTTTTGGCGACGAAAAGAAAATTTTGCACGATTTTATCAACCTTTTGAACAATCATTTCAACCTACCGCAACACGTTTTATGTGGTCATAATGCCAAAGAATTTGACATTCCGTTTATCGCTCGCCGAATGATTATTAACAACATTGCCATTCCCAATAAACTGAATTTATTTGGGAAAAAACCTTGGGAAATCCCGCATTTAGATACTTTGGAATTGTGGAAATTTGGTGATTACAAACATTTCACTTCCTTGAAATTAATGTGTAAAGTCCTTGGTATTCCATCTTCAAAAGGTGATATAGACGGAAGTCAGGTAGGTCACGTTTTTTATGTAGAAAAAGACATTGACAGAATTGTAACTTATTGTGAAAAAGACACCATTGCCGTGGCACAGATTTTTCTTCGATTAAGACGAGAAGATTTGTTGATTGATGAGGAGATTATTCATGTTTAAACAATTTCAATATCAAAAATCAATGGCAATTTCAATTAAAAAAATGAGATTAATTGACTTTTGAAAATAAAGAAGCAATTTTTTATATTTAAATATTCTTTATTGACTTTGTCATTGACTTTGCAATTGCTATTGATTTATTACATTTACAAAAATTATAGATTATGGTATTGAGTAGATTTTGGTTGGTGATTTTTATTTCGTCGATTGCTTTTGTAATTTTCAGTTTGTTTTCTGGAAATAGCTACACGATTGACAGTGTTTTAAACGGAAAAAAAGACGATCCTGTTTTGATTTCAGAAAAATATATTGAGCAGCTTCCTGTTTTTATAAAAGACAGCATCAGGAAATCTCCAGATCAAACCTTCATTATCAATAGAGATACGCTAAATGCGGATACTACTTATGTTTATAAAAATAAAACAGTAAAAATTTTTAGTGGGGTTCAAAAATCCGATGGTTTGTTGCCCACTTGCAAGAGTACATTACTCGATTTAATTATTCCATTGATTGCTTATTTGGCCTTTTTCTGCGGCTTGATGGAACTTTTAATCATTTCTGGAGCTTCTGAAAAACTGGCCAAAGGATTAAGTCCGGTATTCGTAAAAGTGTTTCCAAGTATTCCCCAAAACCACCCTTCGATTTCTTATATAACTTTAAATTTTGCTGCCAATTTCTTGGGATTGGATTCCGCTGCAACACCATTCGGTTTAAAAGCAATGGAGAGTTTGCAGGAACTAAATCCAGACAAAGATCGAGCGAGCGATGCCCAAATTATGTTTCTGTGTTTGCATGCTTCGGGACTTACTTTAATAGCAACTTCCATCATTGGTTATCGTGCTGCTGCCAATGCCAGTAACCCAGCCGATGTAATGTTGCCTTGTATTATCACCTCTTTTATTGGTACAATTGCCGCTTTCCTTATAGTTGGAATTAAACAAAAAATTAATTTCAAAAGTGCTTCTTTAGTGGTAACATTAATGGTTTTAATTGCTGCAATTGTTGGTTTGTTGATGTATGTAAACCATTTGGATTTAATAGGGAAAAACTATTTCACTTCTAATCTTTCCGCTTTAATATTGGTAGGAATTATTATTTTTACTTTGATCTTTTCCTTTGTTAAGGAGAAAAAATTTGCAGAAGCGAATACTACTGTTTATGAAGCCTTTGTGGCTGGAGCCAATAATGGGGTTAAAACCGGCGTTACCATTTTTCCTTATGTTTTGGGAATGTTAGTTGCGATTTCTTTATTTAGAAACAGTGGTTTATTTGAAATTATTAGTAACTGGATTGCTTTTGGCTTTTCTAATATGGGAGTAAGTAAAGAAATCACCGATGCTTTGCCAGTTGCCTTGTTAAGACCTTTTAGTTCTGCAGGATCACGAGGGTTTTTGATAGATTCAATGAATACTTTTGGCGCCGATTCCTTAACAGGAAGGTTGAGTAGTATTTTTCAATGTAGTGCCGAAAGTACTTTTTATGTGATTGCGGTTTACTTTGGTTCCGTTAATATAAAAAATACCCGATACGCTCTTGGCACAATGCTTTTAGTTGATTTAATTTGTGTAATTACGGCTATTTTTGTGGCGACTTGGTTTTTTTAGAGGGAAATTAACCGCAAAGTTTTTCGCAAAGAAATTTTTTGAATTCAAAAATTAGTAAAAATTTTAACCGCAGATTCGTAGATTAATATTTTAATATCTGCAAATCTGCGGTCTTTTTTTACTCAATCACCATTTCAGGAATTTCTCCTTCGATAATCAAATTTGCTTCAGTGGAAGCGATGATGTGTTCTACAGAAACCCCAGGTGCGCGTTCTAACAGTTTAAAACCTTTTGGAGTAATTTCTAAAACCGCAAGTTCTGTAACTACTTTTTTAACGCAGCCAACACCAGTTAAGGGTAAAGTACATTTTTTCAATATTTTTGATTCTCCTGCTTTGTTAACGTGCATCATTGCCACGATAATATTTTCGGCCGAAGCGACTAAATCCATTGCGCCGCCCATTCCTTTGACCATTTTTCCAGGGATTTTCCAGTTGGCAATGTCGCCGTTTTCGGCTACTTCCATAGCACCAAGAATCGTCAAATCGACGTGTTGCCCACGAATCATTCCGAAACTCATTGCTGAATCAAAAAAACTAGCACCTTTTAAAGTCGTGATGGTTTGTTTTCCGGCGTTGATTAAATCAGCGTCTTCTTCGCCTTCGAAAGGGAAAGGTCCCATTCCGAGAACGCCATTTTCGCTTTGAAATTCCACGTCAATTCCTTTTGGGATGTAGTTTGCCACTAGAGTTGGAATACCAATTCCGAGGTTGACAAAGTATTTATCTTTGACTTCTTGGGCTATTCGTTTTGCGATGTCTTCTTTTGTTAGCATAATTTTATGTTTTGAACCATATAAGTCATATAAACTTTTCACCTCATACCAAACCTTAGATTTTTCTAACGATATAAGGAGTATAAGGTCATTTAAGTTTTTGTAAAAATAAACTAGTAAATATATCTCCTAGCTTAATGCAATCCTTAACTACTTTTGTCATTCCGACGAAGGAGGAATCACATAACGTGAGCAACTTGTGAGATTCCTCCTTCGTCGGAATGACAATATTCATAGTATTTGTATTGCATAGTTTCTTTTGGAACTTATCCATTACAAAAAAGGCTAGTAAACAGTGGTGTAAAAATAAATAATGACTTCTTTTATAATTCAAACTTGCTTCCGTTTAAATCACTTTCTCTAACTGATTACTAAAACCTGATTACTAAACGCTTTTTTCCCTCACCGTTCTTTGCTCAATTCTCTTCTCATATTTCTCCCCTTGAAAAATGCGTTGCACAAAGATTCCGGGAATGTGAATTTGGTTGGGGTCGAGGGTTCCGGCTTCGACTAATTCTTCGACTTCGGCGATGGTGATTTTAGCTGCTCCAGCCATACAAGGGTTGAAGTTTCGGGCAGTTCCTTTGAAGATGAGGTTTCCTGCCGTGTCGCCTTTCCAAGCTTTTACGATGGCAAAATCAGCTTTGAATGCTAATTCCATTACGTGCATTTTTCCGTTGAATTCTCGGGTTTCTTTGCCTATGGCGACTTCGGTTCCGAAGCCAGCCGGTGTGAAAAAAGCGGGAATTCCGGCTTGGGCTGCGCGACATCTTTCTGCTAAAGTTCCTTGCGGAATGAGTTCAACATCGAGTTCGCCGGAAAGCATTTGGCGTTCGAATTCGGCATTTTCTCCCACATAGGAAGAAATCATTTTTTTGATTTGGTGTTTTTGTAAAAGCAATCCAAGTCCAAAATCATCGACACCGGCATTGTTGGAAACACAAGTGAGATTGGTGGTTTCTTTTTTGACGAGTTCGGCGATGGAGTTTTCAGGAATACCACACAATCCGAAACCGCCCAGCATTAGGGTCATTCCGTTTTCGATTCCTTCGAGTGCTTCTTGTACGTTGTTAACTTTCTTGTTGATCATAATTAACTACTAATTTAAACAATTAAAAGCGTTTTATTTCAAAAAATTTAGGTTTTTGAAGGCTTGTTTTGTTGCATTGATTCTAGCTGAGTAAAAGTCGTCATTGGCGGCTTCCTTTTTGATAGGTTCTAGATTTGTAGCGAAGAAATAAACTTTGTTTTTTACTTCAAAATAACCAACAAACCAACCATTATATAAATCATTTTTTACGGATAAACCCGTTTTTCCGCTTAAGGCATAAGCGTCGGTTTTTTCAATTAACATTATGTTTTTCACTATTGATTCTGTTCTTTTTGAAATAGGCAATTCGGAAAAATAGAATCTTTTCAGAAACTGAATTTGTTGGGTTTGAGTTATTTTAGACGCTCCATCAAGCCAAAAATTATCGATGGTTGTATTGTCAAAAACCATTTCTTTATAATTGAGTTTATTAAGATAGTCTTTCATTCTTTTGAATCCAATTTTTCGCGCTACTTCCTGATAACAAGGAACACAAGAAACTTGAAACGCTTCTTTGAACGTTAAATCTTGTTCCCATTTTTTATTCCATCTTTTTTCTCCGTTCCATTTAAAAATGACGGAATCATTTTTTATTACGCCTGTTTCGAGTGCGATAATTGAATTTGGAATTTTAAATGTTGAAGCCGGAATAATCCCAGTTTTTGCCCAAGAAAAATCATTGGAATAATATGTTTTATTCGCAATGTCGTAGATTAAAATAGCTCCTTTAACTTTTAAACTGTCTAGAATGTTGTTGAATTCAGGGACAAGAGTTTCTTTGTCCAGAGTGTTTTTTGTTTGGCAAGTCATCGTTAAACTCATCAATAGAATCCAAAAAACAGCTATTCTTTTCATCGTTACTTTAGTTTATATTTTGAAAATAAATGCCATAGCCCAGATAGGAGCGACATCCCACGCTTTTTTAGCGTGGATATAGCGGATAGCTGGAAATAGCTCCAAATAAAAAAATTACAATTCGAATTCCTCGGTATCTTGTTGAATATTAGTGGTGTCTTTTACTTTTGGAGCAACGTAACAGTCCACTTTTATGGAAAGATTTGGTGGTCTGTCAAAATCTTCTTTAGAAACTTTAAGGTTTTCATCGGCATAACAAAGCTTCATAAAATATGCCCAAACAGGTAGCGCAGCAGTTGCGCCTTGGCCATAAGCCATGCTTTTGAAACGTGCTGAGCGATCTTCACAACCAACCCAAACTCCGGTTACCAGATTTGGAACCATTCCCATAAACCAACCGTCAGACTGGTTTTGAGTTGTTCCGGTTTTACCAGCAATAGGGTTGGTAAACATATACGGATAACCTGTCCAGCGATTGTCTCCACTACCGCCACTTTGGGTTCGCAGCCTTGCTCCAGAGCCACCTTCGGTAACACCTTCGAGTAATTTGATAACAGCAAAAGCGACATCTTTATTCAAAACATCGTGTGATTCAGGAATTGGTTCGTAGATTACCACACCGCTTTTATCTTCTATACGGGTAATGAATTGTGGTTTTACATAAACGCCTTGGTTAGCAAAAGTGCCATAAGCTGCGACCATATCTTCTACAGTAATATCAACGGCTCCTAATGCAATCGAGGGTTGAACAGGAATTTCGGATTTTACGCCTAATTTGTGCGTTAATTCTACTACTGCTTCTGGGCCTGTTTTGTCTATTAGTTTCGCAGAAATAATATTTATTGAATTTGCCAAACCTTGTTTTAAAGTTACCATTCCGCGGTATTTATTGTCAGAATTTCTAGGTTCCCAATCTTCGGTGACGTGATGGCGGCCTTTGCGAATCATAAAAGGGCCATCAAGAATGGTATCGCAAGGAGACATTCCTAATTGTTCGATAGCGGTTGCATAAACGAATGGTTTGAATGTGGAACCAACTTGTCTCGCACCTTGACCTACGTGATCGTATTGAAAATATTTGTAATTGATGCCACCAACCCAAGCTTTTATGCTGCCAGTTTGCGGTTCCATTGCCATTAAACCGGATTGGAGAAAATGTTTGTAATAACGTATAGAATCCAAGGGTGTCATAATGGTATCTCTTTCTCCTTTCCAGGTGAAGACAGTCATTTTTACTTTTTCGCTGAAAGTTTTTATGATTTCTTCTTCGCTTTTGTCTTGTTCCGCTAACACTGTCCAACGGTAAGAAGATTTCATTGCTTGCTTCATAATGCGGTCGGTTTCGGCTTGCGAAATGTTTACAAAAGGCGCATTTTTATTGGTTTTAGCCTCTATAAAAAATTGTTCCTGAAGGTTTGCCATGTGTTTAGCAACGGCTTCTTCAGCGTGTAATTGCATTCTGGAATCGATGGTGGTGTAGATTTTTAAACCGTCTTTGTAGATGTTGTAATCAGAACCATCCGCTTTTTTGTTTTCTTCTACCCATTTTTTCATATAATCACGCAAATATTCTCTAAAATAAGTGGCTGTTCCTTCGCGGTGACTTTCTAATTTGAAGTGTAATGTGATAGGTAAAGCTTGTAGTTTTACCTTTTGATCTTCGGTAATTATGCCACCTTTTTCCATTTGCAAAAGCACCACATTTCTACGATTTTTTACACCTTGCGGATTTTTTACAGGATTGTATAACCCTGAATTTTTAAACATTCCGACTAAAATTGCCGATTCGTCAATGGTCAAATCCTTTGGCTCTTTAGAAAAATAGGTTTTTGCCGCAGAACTTACGCCAACAGAATAATTTCCAAAATCATAGACATTGCAATACATGGCGATGATTTCGCTTTTTGTATATTGTCTTTCCAATCGGATGGCAATAATCCACTCCTTCACTTTTTGCACGATTCTGAAAGGCAAAAATTTGGAACCTTCCCCGTGAAATAATTGCTTGGCTAACTGTTGTGTCAATGTACTTGCGCCGCCACTTGTCCCTAAACTCACTATTGCTCTTAAAGTTCCTCTGCCGTCAATTCCTGAATGTTCGTAAAAACGCTCATCTTCGGTTGCTACAAGTGCTTGAACAAGGCTTTTTGGTAAATCGGAATATTTTAATTGAGACCTATTTTGTTCAAAATACTTACCTAAAATCACTCCGTCAGACGAGATGATTTCTGTAGCTAAATTTGAATCTGGATTTTCTAAATCTTCAAAAGAAGGCATCGAACCAAAAAGTCCCCATGAGGCAAACAAGAAAAATAATAATAATCCTCCCAAACCATAAAAGAAAATTTTCCAAAATTTCTTTTTATAGTAATTGATGTCTTTTTCGGTATTTTTTGTCTGAATATTATTTTTTTGAGTAGCCATAATTACTTCTTAATCTATTTTTTCTATTCTAAAACCAACGTCTGTTATTCCTTCCAATGCCGTTACTCCGGGAACTTTTCCATTTTCCCTAACTGCTTGTTTAATGTGAACTTTGTATTTTCCTCTAAATCGTACTTTTTCTTTGTAGAAAAGTTTACTTTCCTTTATGTCTGAAAAACCATCGCCCAGCAGTGCTCCGTCAGGAGCAGCCATTTGGTATTCAAGTGTATCGACTTTTGTAAAGCCATTAGGTCTTTCTATTGCCACAATCAAAAAGAGATTGTTGAACGGATAATTGTTGTTATCTCTCAAAGTTACAAATAAATTGTACCGTTTTGTCGAATCGAATTCGGGCAAATTAAAAGTTACAATACTGTCTTTGTTCCAAGCACTTCCCACGGATTTATATTCGTCGAAAACTCTTTTTTTGTCGCACGAAAAAAAGAGAATTGCAACTAAAAGCAGTAATGCACTATTCCTTATTTTCATTTTTAGTAATAATTATAGGTTTTCTGGCGATTACAGGTTTTTTATCGTTTGCAACGTTAGGTTTGGCATTATTATTTGGCTTGTGGTTTGGGTTGCTATTGTTGTTTGCAACAATTAAATTCTCACCGCCTTTGCGTTTTTTATTTGATTTTTTCTTTTTCTTTGGTTGGTCAAAACGGGTTAAACTTTCCTGACCCATTGCGTTATTAAAGTGTTGTTCCGGTTCCTGAACAATTACTATTGCAAAATCTTCAAGCGAAGCGACTTTGTTTTTTAGTTTGTTTTCAGCAACTATTTCTCTGACTTGTTCGATTTTTAACACGTGCCAATTGGCAAAATCATTAGTGTAAGCAAACCACATCAATCCTTTGAAAATATCCTGTTTTTGACAAATTGCATCCCCTTTTTCGGTTACTAATTTGGTGTCAAAGTCTGGAAATCCTTTTAAGGCATCCATATAAGTATCGAGCTCATAATTCAGGCAGCATTTTAATTTACCGCATTGTCCCGCCAGTTTTTGTGGGTTTAAAGATAATTGTTGGTAGCGAGCTGCCGAGGTGTTTACGCTCCTAAAATCGGTTAGCCAAGTGGAACAACACAACTCTCTTCCGCAAGATCCAATTCCGCCCAAACGAGCTGCTTCTTGACGAAGACCGACTTGTTTCATTTCGACTCTGGTGCTGAATTCTTTCGCAAAGTCTTTGATCAAAAGTCTAAAATCGACTCTGTCATTTGCTGTGTAATAAAAGGTAGCTTTTGAGCCGTCTCCCTGAAATTCGATGTCAGAAATTTTCATTTCCAGTTTTTGCGAAATCGCTAATTCACGCGCACGAACCTTCATTGGCTCTTCTTTATCACGAGCAGCAGACCAAATATCAATGTCTCTTTGGGAAGCTTTTCTGTACACTTTAGGAACATCAGCACTGGTGTGATTTACTCCTTTTTTCTTCATTTGGATTTTCACCAATTCACCTGTCAGCGTAACAATTCCTATGTCGTGACCTGGGGAAGCTTCAGTAGCGACAATGTCGCCCATGCTTAAAGTTAGTTTCTCTGTATTGCGATAAAACTCTTTTCGACCGTTTTTGAAACGGACTTCGACACAGTCAAATGCAGTTTCACCGTTTGGTAAACTCATATTCGAAAGCCAGTCAAAAACCGTTAATTTGTTGCAGCTATCGGTGCCGCAAGTCCCATTATTTTTACAACCCTTTGGAGCACCGCCATCAGAAGTTGAACAACTTGTACATGCCATAATTATATATGTAGTGTTGTGACAAGCACAACTTAAGTTCTTAAACGTTTAGTTTGTAAAGATATTATTTTTAGTTTAAAGTTTGAGGTTTCAAGTTTCAAGTTTTAGAAAACAAAAAAACCTCAATTTCTTTTTATGGAAATTGAGGTTTTAAAAAGTAGAAACTAAATATTATTTATCCCACCAAACCGGTGTAACCATTGGTTTGAAATTAGCTGAATAATTTGCTGCATTGGCGCTTCTTTCATTGGTTGAGTAAACCAATCTTCTCATCCATTTGCCACCATTTATTGGGTCCGTATTTACCGGGATGGTTAAGTTTTTAAAAGCATTAGTAGAAAAATCATATCTTCTATAATCGGTGAAAGTTTCAGGATTTAAGAATAATGCAATAAATTTTTGTCGCATAATATCTTTCAATTCTAAAGCCGCAGCACCTTTTGAAATTGAGGCATCTGCCACATAGGCATTTTTATCGGCTGCTAGTACTCCTATTTTATCCATATTGGCACCAATACCCGCAAGATAGGCGGCATAAGCAGCAGCATTGGAACCTACAGTTGTTGGTGTTCCACCAGCAAGAAGGAATTGAGCTTCAGCCTCCATAAACTTAGTCTCAGCATAGCTTAGAAAAATTAGAGGAGCATCTATTTTAGAATAAAAGAATTGAGTTCCAATTTTTGCTGAGGAACCAGTACCAGTACCGTTTGTTGTTCCTACATATCCTGCAGGCAGTAGGGGTTGAGTTCCTGTTACACCAGAGGAATTATAGGTTCTCATATCGACCAACATCGGCAATCTTGGATCCATGGTTACGGCAGGCGCAGTAAAAGGAAAAACTCCCCCAACACTTCCGTTCATATAGCTAATGAAATGATTTGAAATGGCATAAAAAACATTTCCTGTAAATAAGCCAACTTGTGAAGAATACCAAGGGTTTATGTTTACACTGTTGTATTTTAGTTGAAAATCGTCAGCGTTTGATGTAAAACCTTTAGACAAACTTGCTAATACAGCATTTGCTGTAGCTGTTGGACCATTAATTTTAGACAAATGCAATTGAAATCTAGCTTTGAAAGAATAGGCTGCTTTTACCCAGTTTGCTGCTTTTCCTCCATATATCAAATCTTCTCCTCCAGGAGCTAAAGCTGAAGTATTTGGCACAGAAAACAAAGCGATAGACTCGTCAAGCAACTTAATGATATCAGTATAGATAGCTTGTTGTGAATCGTATTTTGGATACAAAACAGCTGTTCCCGAAAGAGATTCTGAATAAGGGATATCACCATACAAATCAGTTGTGGTGCCAATGTTGATGGCTTTCAGCACTTTTGCAATTCCAAGATAGTAGCTTGAATTTGAAGCAACTGCTTTTTCTTCTAAAACCTGAATGTTTGGTAATGCCTGAGTGTAAACGATTCTCCAATACCCATCTAAAGTGGATAAATACTGATTGTCTATTCCTTGACGATCATTAACAATTGTTGTAATGTGCTGATCTACCAAAGCGATATTAGAAGCAGCATTAAATTGAGCATTCATTGTATATTGGATACAAGGTGACAAAACATCTTTCATAGCAATTTTGTCTTCCGGCACAGCGTTGCTTGGAGTGTTCACATCAAAATAGCTGTCACTGCAACTATAAATTGAGATTGCCAGTGAGAGCGCTCCTATAAATTTAAATATATTTTTCATAATTCTTTTTTTTATAAATTAAAAACCAATGTTTAGCCCTAAAGAGAAGCTTTTTGTCAAAGGAATATTCTTTCCGGAAAATCCATACACATTGCTTCCTGCTCCATATTGGCTTCCTTCTGGGTCAAATCCTCTCCAAGGTGTCCATAACAAAAAGTTATTTCCGCTTACAGAGAAAGAAGCATTGGATAGTTTCAATAGAGATACTAAATCAGAGGATAAATTATAGGTTAAAGATATATTTCTAAGTTTCAACCAAGAAGTATCTTGTATCAATATTTCTGAAGCTCTGTTGATGATTGCATTTCTCCAATAGGTATTACCATCCAACATTATTTGTTTGTCGTTTGTAACATAACCACCAGCGCCGTCAGATTTTACACCTTCTAAAACTGTTAAATGGTTTCTGTCTTCGGTCATTTTCAAACTTCCGTTTCTAATACCGTTTCTTTCAGCCGGGTCAAAACCTTCACCACCCGCTTTATATTCAAACAAGAATGCTAAATCGAAGTTTTTATATTTAAAAGAGTTGTTAAGAGTTACTACATAATCAGGAAATGCGTTTCCTACATTAGTATAAAGTATGGCTCCGTTAGCATCTGTTGCCATAACTGGCAAACCGTTAGAACCTATTACTCGTTGACCGTTTACATATTTCCAACTTTGTGCATAAATAGAACCCATAGCATCACCCACTTTAACACGTGAATAAACCTCAGAAGCACCAGCATCATTGGCAAAATCAATTTGATCAAAACCGTTTAAAGATAAAACTTCGGTTTTATAAGCGGTAAAGTTTACCGTGGCAGTCCATTTAAAACTATTGTTTTTAACAATATCAGCAGCCAAAGTTAATTCGTGTCCTTTTGTTTGCATCGATCCATTATTATCCCAAGAAGCAGTTTGTCCAGTAGAATAGGCTAAACCAGCTGGTAAAATCTGTCCGTCACTTGTTCTGTCAAAATAAGTATATTCAAGTCGAAGACGGTCGTGGAAAAAGCGTAAATCAATACCACCTTCCCAGGTAGTTACAATCTCAGCTTTAATTTCAGGATTTGAACCAACATTACCAAGAGAAACTCCTCCAATTCCATTGAAAGGACTAACATCTGGGGTACTGTATCTTCCGATTCCGAAAGGAGGAATTTTACCTACTTGAGCCCAAGATCCACGAAGTTTTCCAAAAGAAAGGATGCTTCCGTTTTTATCAATAAGATCGTGAAATACAAACGCAAGGTTTGCAGAATAATAATTAAAATCACGGTTTGCGGCAGGAAGTGTAGATGCTTGATCTCTTCTAGCTGTTGCAGCAGCAAAAATTCTGTCTTTATAATCTGCTTTTAACTCTGTAAAATAACCAACTGTTCTAACTCTTTCTGTTTTTTGTTCTGCAAATTTATTGGTAGTATTAGAAATATTATTAAAGTTACGCAGCAACAATCCTTCACCTCTAACATAATTATTGTTAGTTTCGGTATCAAAAATTTGATGGCCAACCATTAACGAAGTATTAAAATCGCCAAATTTTTTAGAGGCAGTTGCCAATAAATTGGAATTCAAACCCATAAAGCTTATGTTCTGATTTACGATAAATCCTTTAACACTTATTCCTGTGTCTAATTCTGGCCCCACATATCGGTTTCTATAGTCAGAATAATTATCTACACTTCCTCTATATACTACGTTTAACCAAGAATAGGCTTGCCAATTCAAATCGGCCGAAGCAATCCAACGGTTTACATTATCTTTCAAATTACTGGTCATTGCCAAGTAAACCGGTTGGTCTATTGTGCCTGCTGTCCAGTCTTTCATAGTTCCAGATGGAGTCAAGTAATCATTTACATCTATCGATGGTGACCAATAGGATAAAGCACTCATAACTGATTTATCACCACCATTGGCACGAGCTCCACCAGAATTTGCATAAGTAATCGAAGTACCAAATTTCAGTTTATCGGACAATTTATAATTACCATTAAATTTCAAAGTTTTTCTAACGTAGTCACTATTTGGCACAATTCCTTGTGATTTACTAGATGAAGCAGAAACGAAATAATTCAATTTTTCTGTTCCACCGCTTACACTAACGTTGTTGTCGAAAGTCACACCTGTTTGGAAAAAGTCTTTATAAAAATTTCTGAAATAGATACTTTTGTCGTCGGCGCTTGAATACATTGGTCCATTAGATTGGAAACCACCGGAAATTAGAGCTCCCGTTGCAGATGATGGGTTTGTATTAAATTCGATTCCAGTAGGTGTATTGGCATTCATGCTTTTTACAGCAGGATAGTAGTCAAAAGTTTTTGGAGCAGGGTTTATAGAAGTTTGTCTGTATGAACCTTCTCTATAAGTAGATTGTAATTCAGGGTACTTATTTACGTCACTCATCGTTGTACTAGACGAAAAGCTTACTTTCGTTTTTCCTTCTTTCCCTTTTTTAGTAGTTATTACAATAACTCCATTACCAGCCAAAATACCATAAAGAGCTGTTGCTCCAGCACCTTTTAGAACGGTATATGATTCAATATCGTTAGGGTTAATGTCGATCCCACGATTCGAGAAGGAAAACTGTTCAGCACTGCCTTGCGAGTTCGAACCACTACTAGGCAAAACATTACCTGCAATGACATTGTTACTAACAGGGTTACCGTCAATAACAATCAAAGGTTGGTTGTTACTTCCTGTATTTAAAGAGGAAACACCTCTAATCAGGATATCAACACCACCACCAGCTTCACCCGAAGTTTTGCTGATAGTTACACCAGAAACACTTCCTTGTAGCGCTTGCAGAGCATTAAGTTGTCCAGGACGCTCCACATCTGCCGCCTTGATGGTTTGGTTGGCATATCCTAAAGATTTGGTTTTGTTTCTAATTCCCATCGCAGTTACTACGACTTCTTCTAGTTTGTTTTCTCCATTTTCTTTTAAAATTACATTAAGGCTGCTGCCTGTAACTTTAATCTCCTGATTTGAAAAACCAATGTAAGAAAACACCAAAGTTGCTCCCTTTGAAGCTTCAATTTGATAATTTCCATCAATATCTGTCGCAATGGCAGACTTGTTTCCTTTCAGAGAGACATTTGCGCCTGGCAATGGAAGACCTGCGGCGTCTGAAACTTTACCTTTTACTGTTATATTTTGGGAATAATTTGATAGTATTCCGACAAAAAACAGCAAAAGAATTAAATACTTTTTTTTCATAGCGGTTAATTTTATTGATTAGTGATACAAACATAACAAATCACTATCATTAATTTAACAATTATCAAAAAAATAAAATTTAACAAATGACTCTTCTTTAAATTAAAAAAAAAGGCTGCCTTTTTAGGCAGCCTTTTTTTTTAATTTAAATCTTTTATTTATTAGTGTACCAACCTAATACAGGTAAATTTTTAGTTGCAGGTAATCCCCCAACATAACCTCCAGAATAGAAAGTATAAATTCTACCCTTTCTTGGAGTTATAGCAACCTTTGAAACTATTGTGGTAGTTCCAGGCGTTCTTAGCTGTGCTTCGTATGCTACAGAAGAATCGTCAGCAACTGGTGTAATTGGTATAAATGCCTTATTCCCTCCTAAATAAATTACGCCACTAAAAATTACAGCATTTGAATTCAATTCTTTAATTGATAGGTCGTATCCAGTAGCTGGAGTATTTGATATCACATTCAAAAAACGAATATATGCTTTTGTAGGATCTGCAACCGTCAAGTCATCAGTAACTGTATAAACAGCATAAGGAGCAGCGGCACCTATTAGAAATGTTGAATAATTTTTGCCTGCTTCTACAACAAGAGGACTTGTTAATACAGTTGAAGCTGCTACTGTAGCAGTTGCAGGAATTTCGGCTTTCATATTTAGATTTCCCGATGGTACAGAAGTATAAAAGCTTGTAGGAAATGCGCTGCCGTAAGGAGTCCCTAGTGGTAATCCAGTTATAACTAATAAAGCACTAGATTTAACATCATTTAAAAACCAGTTTACACTAAAATTTACTCCAGCAGGTCCAATTGCTGTATGCAAAAATTTCACATTCGCATTTGCTGTTGGAACAGATTCAGCATAAGGAGTAAAATTATGGTCATCACCACAGGAAGAAAATAATGTTAATGAAAACAGTACTAGTATGGCAATTTTATTTATTGATATTGTTTTATTTTTCATTTGAATTTTTTATTTAAATTAAAAATAGTTATGGTTGAGAAAACCACATTTCTACAGTATGATAATCTGCTTTATCTGCCCCAATACTTTGTAAGGTTGCAAAGTTCCAAACATATTCTGAGTTGTATCTAGGACGAACTCTGTAAGGCATTTTGCCTCCATTATCTGGATATAAACCATTAGTGGCAAAAGTGGCATAAATTGTTGGGTCATAATGATATTTTCTCATATCTGTCCAAGTTTCTAAGAATCCAAAACCAAATAAAGCTACATATTTTTGCATCATTATATGTTTTAAAGTCAAATTTGCAGCAAGAGGAACAATATTTACATCAGTCATAAAAGCTGTTTTTTGTGCTGGAGTAATTAACGAAGCAACAGGATAAGTTGTAGAAACTACCGTATATTTATTTACCATATCTATACTTGCAGAGATGCCATTTTTGTAGGCGTCTAATGCCATGGTTTTATCTCCTTTTTTGAAAGCAGCTTCGGCTTTTATAAATTGCAGTTCAGCATAAGTCATCAATGGAAAATCTGCTTTATCTCTAAATAGATATCTACAAGGCGTTGCTGATGTTACTGAGG
>JAEMQE010000089.1:0-15755 GCA_022758945.1 Lentimicrobium sp.
GTATGGTAATATCCATTATTCAAAAAAATATTTTTTACTTTTAGATCCATTCATTCTTGGAATACTAATTCTTTTTCCTTTTCTAACCAGTAGTTCAGTAGTCAAAATTCAACAATATGAACTTTCAGAAAACACAATTCCTAAAAATTTTTATTTGCTTTTTTGGTTAAAATCCATAAACGGATTGGTTATGATTTTAGCTTCATTTTATGCTGTTTTTAAATACAAAAAAGATGTAAAATTAGTTTTTGCAGATAACGCAGTAAACAAATGGGGAATTTATTCATTAATTGCATTTTTGCTATTATGGATTGTTGGAACAGGCAGAATTCTTTTTGGTTTTAGCGAAATGATTTCCAAAATGGTTTTTATGATTTTGATAATTTCTATCTATGTATTAACCTATTTTACCTTAAAACAAACTCAAGTTTTTAGAGAAACTGACTTACAAGTTTTAGAAGAAATTGAAACCAAAATTAACAAACCCAAACTATCTTTAATAGAAAAAGAAGAAGCAAAATCTATTTATAGCAATCTTTCAAATATTGTAAAAGAAGAAAAATTATTTTTAGACAAAAATTTTAATTTGCAAAAATTAACCCAAATTTGCAATTGCAAATCTAGTGTTGTTTCAAATGTATTGAACAATCATAACAACCAAAATTTTTATGGTTTCATAAACGAATTTCGTGTTAATGAAGTTTGCGAAATGTTAAAAAACAATGAAAACGCACACTTAACATTAGATGCAATCGGAGAATTATGTGGCTTTAAAAGCAAATCTACTTTCTATCAAAGTTTTAAAGAAGTGACAGGAAAAACGCCAATGCAATACAAAAAAGAACTCAACAAATAATTATTTTGTTCGTTTAAACTTAAAAATACAAAACAAACGAAAATTTAAGTTGTGGTTTAATACTAAAAATTGACTTTTGTCAAAAATTATTAACTGCCAAAAATTCTTTTATGAAAACAAAACACCTATTTCTATTTCTTGTATTAAGTAGCTTTTTATCAAAAGCTCAAACCACAATTACACTTTTGCATTACAACGATTTACACGCACATTTGGTATCTCATAAAGATATGATTAGAGTTGGAGATACTTGCGCAACCGACCCAAATGCAACATTTGTTATTAGTGAACGTGGTGGATTAGCACGATTAAAAACAAAAATTGATCAAGAAAAAACCGCCAATCCATTAAATATTTTGATGAATATTGGAGACACGTATCACGGTGGTGTTGAAGCGGCATACACTTCTGGAAATGCAATTGTTGACCCGGTTAATGCACTTGGTATTGATTTAGGAGTTCCCGGTAATTGGGATTATGCGTATGGTCCCGGAGTTTTTAGAAAACGTTATACACCAACAGGTCCATTTCCTACAATTATGAATTCAATGTTGCCATCGTATGCGATAAAATCGCCAAGTTTTCCTTATTTGGCTGCTAATTTAACTTATGCAAAATTGGGCCCAATGGATCCTTCTGTAAATGGTGCGCAAGTTTTACCACCAACAATGGAAATTACTCGTGGCGGAATTAAAATAGGTTTTATCGGAATTACTTCAGATATCGTTGCTCAAATGTATCAAACATTGGCAATGGGTTTTACTTTCACACAAGGCGAAACCAATTACAAAACATTAATCGAAACCAAAGCAACAGCATTAAGAGCCAATGGCTGTAAAATGGTTTGTGTAATGAGTGAACTCGGAATTCAAAAAGACTATCGTTTGTCGCAAATTATAACAACAGGTTTGGTTGATGTTTTCTTTTCGGCACACACACACGAAACAACATACAAACCTTTACAATTCAATAGTACAACGCCTTGGGTAGTAGAATCAGGCGATGATACTTATCTAGGAAAAATGAATGTAACTTTTGATGCAACTGGAAATATCATAAAAAAAACTTGGCTTTTAATGTCAATTACAAATGATATTGCACCAAATGTTGCAATGCAAACTTTAGTTGATAACGAAAGAGCACCATTTTTAGTAGCAGACCCCAATTTAGTTGACCCAATGGGAACATCATCACAAGCATTACATCGACCAATTACTGCAATTGCAGGAACTACAAACGGTTTGTTAACTCGTAAAAATGCTTTAGAAAGTTCATTCAACAATTCGTTAACTAACATTATGGCAACACACGCGAACAAACAAGTTGCAATAACACCAGGGTTTCGTTTTGATAGTCCTGTGGCAAATTCAGGTTTTCTATTTGAAGACAATACAATTGCAGACGGAAACATTACGGTTGAAGATATTTATCGTTTTTATCCAGTATTTTATACATTGGCAACAGCCAACACAACTGGAAGTAATCTGAAATTAATATATGAAGAATTATTAAAAGGAGTCTTTTCACAAACTGCTTTCAATCAAGGTGGCGGTTGGGTTGATGGATTTTCTGGAATTGATGCAACCGTAAATTTGAACAATCCAGACGATAGCAAAGTTATCAATATGTTTTATAGAGGTACTTCGACCCCTATTGCCGACACAGATAATATTTCAGTTATTGGTTGCGTTCGTCCAAACGATGCATCAGATGTTCTTTGCAGTCATACAGGATTTACAGGCAAAGCAGATTATATCAATCCAGCCAATTCTCAAGCCTACACAGCCATTCAATTATTAGAAGAATATCTAACAACCAATGTTTTTAATGTGGACAACGTACATCATATTACTGATTTAAGCGGACAATCACAATATTATCAAAGTCCATTCGTACAACCAGTTTACAATGCAAATTGTGTAACAACAACAGCATTAAATACTGATGGTTGGAACATCCAAAATATGGTGATTTATCCAAACCCTACCAAAAATGAATTATTCATTTCTTCAGGAGTTCAAATTAAATCTATAAATGTCGTCAATTCTTTGGGACAAACTGTATTTAGTAAAAATATAAACAGCCAATCAACAGCAATAAATGTGGAAAATTTAGCCAAAGGAATATATATAATTTCAATTACTTCAGACAATAATAAAATTGAAAATCATAAATTTATAAAGGAATAAAACAACATCTAAAAAAAGAAAAAAGACTCAATTGCTTACGCATTTGAGTCTTTTTTATGTTTACTAATTTTATAAAATTGAAAGAAATTAAGACTGAAAATTAGAATAAAAAAATAAACATCCGCTACACACGTTTTGCAATATTGCGGGTTTTAGGCTTAATGTAAAGTTGGTTTTGTGCCTTAAAGTTCAGTCTTTATCCGAAAATTAAGGTGTACTTTATCCCAAACCCGCTGTAGCTCGAGAACGTTAAAAATTCCAAAAAAAAGTATTTATGGCTACTCGCCATTTTTTTGATTAATACTCAATCAAAAATCAAGTTATTCCCTTTTAATTTTTTTAATTATTCTCAAGAATCTTGAATACAACAATGATAAATTCCATTAGTTAGAAAAAACGTACCTTTGCACAAAATTTACGTTTTATGACCACTTTCGAACAATTCAACCTTCCCAAATCAGTACAAAAAGCAATCGATGATTTAGGATTTACCACACCAACTCCCATTCAGGAAAAAACTTTTTCCGTGATAATGTCAGGACGTGATATGATGGGAATTGCACAAACGGGAACCGGTAAAACGTTTGCTTATTTGTTACCATTACTAAAATTATACAAGTTTTCTCCAACTCATACTCCAAAAATTGTAGTTATTGTTCCAACACGTGAATTAGTAGTTCAAGTTGTAGAAGAGGTCATAAAACTGACCAAATATATGTCTGTTCGCACTATTGGCGTTTTTGGCGGTGTAAATATCAATACACAAAAAACGATCATTTATCAGGGTTGCGATATTCTAGTAGGAACTCCAGGAAGAGTTATGGATTTAACATTGGACAATATTATCCGTTTTGAAGATATGCAAAAATTGGTCATCGACGAGTTTGACGAAATGCTGAATTTAGGTTTCCGTACTCAATTGACCGCTATTTTAGCTATGATGCCAAAAAAACGTCAAAACATCTTATTTTCTGCTACGATGACAGACGAAGTAGATGCCATTTTGAATGATTATTTCGATTATCCTGAAGAAGTTACCCTTTCAGCATCGGGAACTCCATTGGAAAACATCACACAAATTACTTATAGCGTTCCGAACTTTAACACCAAAATTAATTTGCTAAAACACTTGTTGCAGACTAATTCAGCTATGAGTCGTGTTTTAGTTTTCGTGAACAACAAGAAAATATCAGATATGGTTCACACTCGAATTGAAGAAGATTTTGAGGGTCAATTTGGGGTTATTCACTCCAATAAATCCCAAAATTATCGATTGAGCACGATGGCGGAATTTCAAGAAGGAAATCTCCGTGGATTAATCACTACCGATATTATGGCGAGAGGTTTGGATATTTCGAATATTACGCACGTCATCAACTTTGAAATGCCTGAACTTCCTGAATTGTATATGCACCGTATTGGTCGTACCGGTCGTGCCGATGCAACAGGAACAGCTATTAGTTTGATTACGCCTCGTGAAGAAGAATCTAAATTTGCCATTGAACTATTAATGGATATGGAATTATCAGTTGAACCATTCCCAGAAACTGTTGAAATATCCTTAAAACTAATCGAACCTGAAAAAGACCGTCAGCCGATGAAGTTTATGATGAAAAAGGTAAAATTAGATGGTGACGGAGCTTTTCACGAGAAAAGCAAAAAGAATAAAAAAGTTAATCTCGGTGGTCCTGGTGTAACCAAAAAGAAAACACACGGTTCTGTCAACAGAAATATGTTGAAAAACCAAGCCAAGAAACGCAAGGATGAGAAATAGTGTTCAGTGTTCAGTCGCAGTTTTCAGTCTCAGTGATACTGAAAACTGCGACTGATTACTAGATTTAAATCTTTGTAAAAATCAAGCAAACTGGCGAACACAATTCTATCTTTTTCCCAGTTGCGGTAAGACTTCCCGTTTTTTTGTCCCTTTTGAAAATCACGATGTCATTGGTATATTGATGTCCCACCAAAAGAAAATTTCCCGTTGGATCAATGTTGAAATTGCGAGGTCCTTTTCCTAAAGTACTCGTTCTTTGCACAAATTCTAACTTTCCATTTTTCAAAATTTTGAAAGCCGAAATATCGTTGGCAGTTCCTCGATTGGTAGCGTACAAAAACTTTCCGTCAGGCGAAATATGAATGTCGGCCGCTCCAATATCTCCCTTGAAATCGGCGGCAACTATTGTCGTTTCGCTTACTTTTTTCAACATTCCGTTGGCATAATTAAAAGAGGTTATCGTTCCATCTATTTCTTGCAATAAGTAAACAAATTTTCCGTCTTTACTAAATATCAAATGTCTCGGCCCACTTCCTGGTTTCACATCGATACTACTTTTTAGTTGCAAAACTTCTGTTACTGAATTTGGATTGTTTTGATACACATACACTTTATCGGTTCCTAAATCATTAGCCAAAACATACTTTTTGTCTGGCGAAAAATAAACCATATGAGCGTGTGGTGCGTCTTGTCGATTGGCATTGATGCTTTTTCCGGTGTGTTGTACCACTTGCTTCACTTCACCAATACTTCCATCACTGTTTCTACCCAAAACCGAAATAGTGCCACTGGAATAATTGGCTACAATTACGTTTTTATCATCATTAATAATGTAACAAGGATCAGCACCTTTCGCATTTTGCGAATTGATAAAGTCTAATTTTCCAGTTTTGGAATTAAATCCAAAAGCACTAATAGTGCTTTTTTGTCCATTTTCATTAACTGAATAGACAAATTTATTGTCGCTAGAAACCGTTAAATAACTAGGATTAATAATGCTTTCGGTATTATTTTTAAGTTTAAAATCTCCTGTATTCGAATCGAATTCATAAACATAAATTCCTTTGCTGTCACAAGGTTTGGTGTAGGTTCCAACAACCAAATTGAATTTATTTTCCTGCGCTTGAATTGTTGCCAAAGCAAAAACGGAAAGAAAAATGGTAACTGTTTTTTTCATAATTTGTGGTTTAGTATACTATATTTATTGAAATTGAGATTGTTATTGATATTGATATTGCTACCGTTTTTTAGTTGATAAAAGTGTTTTGGCAGAAATATTCGTAACTACCTTTTTGCCTGTTTTGGCTTCCAATTCTTTCAAGGCAACTTTGGCAACATTTCCGCCTTGTTGTGCTACTTTTTGACTTTCATTAAAATCTTTTGGATTTACTGCTTGCGAAATATCCTTGGTTGAAGCTTCTGCCAACATATTCAAAATCAATTCGGTATTGCTCATATTATCCCGAAGATTTTCTTTTTTCAAACCTTTCAAAATCTTATATTCTTTGGTTGTTTTTTCAGACCAAGTTTTGGTAATAATATCGGTTAATATGGCAAATTGCGTCCCTTCTTTCAATCCTCTACTTTTCCATTCGTCAGTAAGTTCTTTGCGAATTTCAATACTTTTTAAACGCTGATTAATCCAATTTTCAGAATAGCCTAATTGCAAATAATGTTGCAAAGCTCTGTCGATTCCTATTTCTGGATCCTGCATTTCATCCAGTCTTTCACTACCTACTTTCGCCAACCAAAGTTTGAAAGGTTCCGCTTTTGGCGATGGAATGGATTGAATTAAACGGAATAAATGAGTTGTGTTCAAACAATCTGTAGCATATTTTTTTCCATCGGCAGCTATAAATTTCAGTTGTACGATATTATCGTACAACTGACTTCCTTCCTTGGTCAATTTCTTTTTTAAATCAGTCCAATATCTTTTAGGAATAGAACTACCAGTCAAAACCTCAATTACATCAATAACCGAAAAATACCATTGTTCTTCTTTTTCGTCCCAATGGGAACGCATTTTTTTATCTTCAAATAATTTTATATCGCTCATATTATTTTATTTTAAAAACAAGTTTACAAATATTTTCAGTTGGTAACAATTTGTAACCAACTCGTTTTCTCTTTTCATCAAAAACAAAATTCATAATTCCATCCCTCAAATATAAGCTAATTTCCAACAAAATCTGAAATCCAATTTCTGAAATATAAAATCAAAATACTATCTTTGAAAAATGCAATTCAAACACCCAGAAATCCTCTATTTTCTCTTCTTGTTGGTTATACCAATTCTGGTTCATTTGTTTCAATTGCGACATTTCAAAAAGGAATATTTCACGAATGTTCGTTTCCTTAAGGAGCTTTCCATTCAAACCCGAAAGAGTTCCAAAATCAAAAAATGGTTGCTTTTAGCCACTCGTTTACTGTTGTTAACTTGCATTATCATTGCCTTTGCACAACCTTTTTTCAAAGCCAAAGACACTAAAAACAGTTCGAATGAAATGTACATCGTTTTGGACAATTCCTTCTCGATGCAAGCCAAAGGTCAAAAAGGAGAATTGCTAAAAAGAGCCGTTCAGGAATTACTAGAAAACACACCCGAAAACCAAAATTTTTCCTTGATTACCAATTCCGAAACGTTTTGGAATACCGATATCAAATCCATTCGAACCGAATTACAAAACCTAAAATACAGCGCTTTACCCTTTCAATTGGAAAGTGCAATGGCAAAAATAAAATCCCGAAAATCAGCTTTTAATAAAGATGTTGTCGTAATTACGGATGCCGTTGGATTAGAATCCAAACAATTGAAAAGTATCGACAGCGATTTCAATACCTATTTCATTATTCCAGCAGCGGAACAAAAAAACAACACTTCGATTGACAGTGTTTTTATTCATCAAACTCTGGATGATTTCTACGAAATTGGCTTAAAATTATCCGCTTTTGGCGAAAAAGACAAACAAATTCCGGTGGCTTTATACAATCAAAACAAACTGATTGCAAAGACTTTGACAAAATTGGATACCAAACAAAAAACAATCTATTTTACCATTCCGAAAAAGGATTTCCATGGTTACGCATCCATTATTGATAACGGATTAGAATACGACAATAACTTGTATTTCAGCATTTCGAGACCTAAAAAAAACAACATTATCAGCATTGGTCAACCCGAAAAATCGAACTTTTTGTCACGAATTTATACCAATGATGAATTCAATTTCAACAATTTTGCGATTGAAACTTTAGATTACAATGCGCTCGAAAAACAAAACACCATTGTCTTAAACGAATTGGATGAAATTCCGCAAGCCTTGCAAACCACTTTAAAATCCTTTGTGGAAAAAGGAGGAAATCTGGTTCTTATTCCATCGGCAAAGACTTCCACAACGAACCTCAATTCATTTTTGAAAATCTTTGGAAATATCCAATTCAAATCTTTGGAAAACAAGGAAAAATTGGTCACTAAAATCAACTTTAATCATCCTTTGTTCAGCGGCGTTTTCGAAAATAAAATCAATAATTTTCAATATCCAAAAACAAAAACTTCCTTTGGAATAGCAAGTACGAATCCAGCAGCTTTGTATTACGAAGACCAAACTGCGTTTTTGACTTCTATTAGTAAACCGCTTTCTTCGGTTTATATTTTCACTGCGCCAATTAATGCGGAAAATTCTAATTTTCAACAATCACCTTTGATTGTTCCCACTTTTTACAAAATGGGAATTAACAATCAAAATAATGGTGTAATTGCATTGAGCATTGGCAAGAACAATCCATTTTTTGTTGACGCCACTTTATCCAAAGACGAAATTTTGAAAGTCAAAAACGAGACCGAAACCTTTATTCCGATGCAACAAATGTTGACCGATAAAGTAAAAATGACTTTCAACGATTTTCCCGAACAAGCCGGAAATTTTGGAATTTACAATCAAAATGAACGTGTGCAAAACATCAGTTTCAACTACAGTAGAACCGAAAGTGATTTGGCTCAAGCCAATGAAGATGCTCTTTCCAATTATAAAACCATCGATTCCATCGACACCGTTTTTAACAGCTTACAAACCGACCGAACAGACAGTCAAATTTGGAAATGGTTTGTTATATTTGCATTGCTTTTTCTGGTAACCGAAGTGGCAATTATACGATTCGTGAAGTAAAAAGTTGGATGCAATTAAAATAAAAAACAAAATTAAACACATAGAAACATAGAAAAAAAGAATGAGATAGCCCAATTGCTTCGCCTGTTCGCTATCGCTCGGGTCTTGGGTTCACATAGCTATGCTTTTCTCAAATAAAGTGAAACGCCTTTTTTAAATTATTACAAACTATGCTTCTATGTGTTTAAAATAAAGTAAATACATCTCGCAGATTTAATACTAAATAATTATTATGAACACAATCATCCGGGAAGCCAAAATTATCGATTCCGAAAGTCCTTTTCACAACCAAACCGTTGATATTTTAATTGTTGATGGCAGCATCAAAAAAATTGGAAAATCATTTCCCAATACAGATAATGCTAACGAAATAAAACTCGACAATTTACATATTTCCCAAGGTTGGTTTGACAGCAGTGTTTCGCTTGGAGAACCTGGTTTTGAAGACCGCGAAACCATTGCAAACGGTTTGAATGTTGCTGCAAAAAGTGGCTTCACGGCAATTGCTTTGCAACCCAACTCCTACCCGATTATTGACAATCAATCGCAAATTAATTTTGTAAAAAGTAAAGCCATTAGTTTTGCCACCGAACTTTTCCCGATTGGTGCTTTGACCAAAGGAATTGAAGGCAAGGATATGACCGAATTATTCGATATGAAAAATGCCGGCGCTGTAGCTTTTGGAGATTATAGCAAGAGTTTGGATAATGCTAATTTGCTAAAAATAGCTTTGCAATACGTTCAGGATTTTGACGGATTGGTTATTGCTTTTGCCCAAGATTCGAACATCAAAGGAAACGGTGTTGCCAACGAAGGTGTTGTTTCTACAAGATTAGGATTGAAAGGAATTCCGAATCTAGCAGAGGAATTGCAAATTGCCAGAAACTTGTTTCTACTCGAATATACTGGAGGTAAACTTCACATTCCGACGATTTCGACAGCAAAATCTGTTCAATTAATCAAAGAAGCCAAAGCCAAAGGGTTAAACGTGACTTGCAGTGTTGCCGTGCATCATTTGATTTTAACCGATGCAACATTGGAAGGTTTTGATACCCGATATAAAGTTTCGCCTCCGTTAAGAACAGAAACCGACAGAAAAGCATTGATTGCAGGAATTCTGGACAATACAATTGATATGATTACGTCTGACCACAATCCGATTGACATTGAGCATAAAAAAATGGAATTTGATTTGGCCAAGGACGGAACAATTGGTTTAGAAAGTGCTTTTGGTTCCTTGTTAACTGTATTGCCTTTGGAAAAAGTAATCGAGAAACTGACTGCCGGGAAGACCACTTTCGGAATCGAAAAACAAAGTATTGAAGAAGGTCAAAAGGCTAATATTACTTTATACAATCCTGAAGGAAAAAGCATTTTTACCAAAGAAAACATCCTTTCAAAATCAAAAAACTCTGCTTTTCTTGGCATAGAAATGAAAGGAAAAGTATATGGAATATACAATCAAGGAAAACTAGTAGTAAACTAAATCAATAATGAACAACAGCATCGAACAAGGAAAAACAGCTGCCATAACAAGCTATATTTTAATCATTGGAGTCTTCATCGCAATGTCAATGAATTCCGAAAACAAGAATTCATTTGCTTCTTTTCACATTCGTCAAGCTTTGGGTTTATCAATCACTTTTATATCCTTGGGATTAATCATCAGCAATTTTGACAGTCCTATGATTTCAATATCCATGTGGATTTTTCTTACTGTTTTATGGACTTACGGAATTTTTAGCGCCATCAATGGGGAAACAAAACCAATTCCTTTGTTGGGAAATTATTTCCAAAAATGGTTTTCAAATATATCTTAGAAAAATGAAATTATCACTAGAATATCTGGTTAGAGAACCCAAAATAAAGTTGGATAAGAATCCACTAATTCTATTACTTCACGGTTATGGCAGCAACGAAGAAGATTTATTCTCGTTTGCAGCAGAACTTCCTGATGAGTATTATATCGTTTCGGCTCGCGCACCATACAATCTGCAATACGGAAGTTATGCTTGGTATGCCATCAACTTTGATGCCGATGAAAAAAGGTTTTCCGACAATGATCAAGCTAGAATCTCAAGGGATTTGATTGCTAAATTTATAGACGAATTGACTGCTAATTATCCAATAGATACTACAAATGTAACATTAGTTGGCTTTAGTCAAGGTACAATTTTGAGTTATGCCGTAGCACTTTCGCATCCTGAAAAAGTGCAAAGAGTGGTTGCCATGAGCGGTTATATCAATCCCGAAATTCTGGAAGAAAATTATTTAAAAAATTCGTTTTCTAATCTGAAAATATTTGCTTCTCACGGAACGGTTGACCAGGTAATTCCAGTGGAATGGGGACGAAAAGCAAAACCTTTCTTGGAAAATTTGGGAATCGAAACGACTTATAAAGAATACCCAATTGGTCACGGAGTTTCCCCACAAAATTTTTATGATTTCAAGAATTGGCTTCTTGAAAAAAGTAGGCAGTAATTAGTTGTCAGTATTCAGTACGCAACTTTATTGCAAAGGGTTCACTGAATACTGAACACTATTTTTGGTATATCAAGGATTGCATTGTCTCAAAAGAGACTGTTTCGTCGTCATTGATAAAATATTTCAACAACACTTCTCCCCAATATTCTCCATCACTAAAATCAGCGATAATCCAGCGATGATTTAAGATTTTTACTTTATTGATGATGAATTTATTGGCTCCAATTTGATCTTGACCAACGAATGGGTTTCCTTTAGGATTAGCATTCAAATCTAATAATTTTTCGGTGACAAAAGGAATTAACTTTTCGATTTGAATTGTTTTTTTTGCCGTATCAGGATTAAAATAATTCTGGGCATTTTCGTTGTTTTCCAAAGAAAAATAATTGGCATCGGCCAATTTATTAGTTATGAAATTCAAATTAGCCGTCATTTTTTTCTCTTTAATTGTGAACTGATTTTGTTCAAAAGCCAATTCTTTACTGAAATACATATAGGTAAAAACATTCAAAAGCAGCACTAGGATAAAGAGATAAAGCAGTAAGGATTTTTTCATTTTCAAATGTTATTAAATGGTAATTTCCAAGTTATCATAAGCCAAATAAACGTTTTTTGGAAGTTTTTGTTGTACCTCTTCATGGAAACCCAGAATATGGCTTATGTGTGTGATATAGGTTTTTTGAGGCTTAATCAAAGCTATAAAATTAAGTGCTTCCTGTAAATTAAAGTGGGTTGAATGTGGTTCTTCACGCAAGGCATTTATAACCAAAACTTTCAAATTTTTCAGTTTGTCTATTTCATCCTTTTCTATGGTTTTTACATCAGTTAAATAGGCAAAATCATCAATTCTGTAACCAAAAACCTGAAGATTTCCGTGCATCACATTAATGGGAATTGCCATTTTATTTCCTATTGGGAAAGGATGATTATTAACCACTTCAATCGGTTGTACCGAAGGCGCGCCAGGATATTTATTTTCAGTTTCAAAAATATAATCAAATCGTTTTTTTAAATTCTCAATAACTCGCTGATGCGCATAAATTGGCATCGAGCCCTGCTTAAAATAAAACGGACGAATGTCATCCAAGCCAGCAGTATGATCTGAATGTTCGTGAGTATATAAAATTCCGTCCAATTTTTGGCAATTTGAAGTTAACATTTGTTGTCTAAAGTCTGGCCCACAATCGATTACATAGGAATGGCCTTCCCACGAAATCCAAGCCGAAACCCGAAGCCTTTTATCTTTAAAATCAGTGCTTTTACAAACAGAATGAACACTTCCAATTACAGGAATTCCTTGTGAAGTGCCAGTTCCTAAAAAATATACATTCATCTAGCACGGTTTTTGCTAATTATTTTACAAAAATAGCAATAAATCTCTTTAATTAGAAAGCTATTTTACTAACTTTGCACCAAATTAGCATTATTTCAATGGAAAATGACACAGAAATAAAATTGAAAGGTGACAAAGTCATCGAACAAATTCCTTCTATAAAAGACAAAGCCCTTCGTATCAATTTGAACGAAAATATTTATGGAATTTTTGCCGAAATTGGTGCTGGACAAGAAACTGTAAGACATTTTTTTAGAGCTGGAGGTTCTTCCGGGACAATTGCAAAAGCAATGTCTGCTTATGATAAAGATTTTAGTGATGCCATTTATGGAGTTGAAGAAGATGGGCGTTATGTAACCGAAAGCCGTCTCAAAAAAATGCTTTCACATGAAGCTGGTCTAATCGAAAACCGATTAAGCAGGAAGACACACCCCAATAAAATATTTTTTACTTATGCCAATACGGTTGCTACCATTGACTTTGCTAAACAATTCAAAGGACACGGCTGGGTAGGTATCAGATATCAAATCGAACCTGACGAGGATTATAACGAAATCGTCATACACATTCGTTTTAAGGAAACAGATGTTCGTTTGCAACAAGAAACACTTGGTGTTCTTGGGGTAAATCTTATTTATGGTGCCTATTATAAATACAATGACCCTAAGCGATTGTTGCGTTATCTATACGATCATCTTGACAAAGATCAACTTGAAATAGACACTATCAATTTCTCAGGACCCCGTTTTGCGAATGTTGACAATCGTTTGATGAGTTTACAATTAGTAAAAAACGGAATGACTGACGCCGTAATTTTTGATCCAGAAGGTAGAAACATCCTTCCGGCTGCCATATTGTACAAAAAAAATATCCTCGCTTTAAGAGGAAGTTTTCGTCCTGTTACAAAGGTAAATATGGATATGTATGAGGAATCATTAAAAATGTTTCTGGACGAGCATAAAGTTAATGCAGAAAACACCTTAGTTATTTTTGAAATCACATTATCAAACTTACGTTCTGATGGTGAAATTGACGAAAGAGACTTTATGGATCGTGCGCAATTACTTTGCTCTTTAGGACAAACGGTAATGATTTCAAATTTTCAGGAGTATTATAAAGTTGTTGAATATTTTTCAAAATATACCAAAGCGAGAATGGGCTTGGCAATGGGTGTTAATAATTTGGTTGACATTTTTGACGAAAAATACTATCGTCATTTAAGTGGGGGAATTCTGGAAGCTTTCGGAAAATTATTCTATCGTGATATGAAAGTCTATTTGTATCCAATGATTGATGAAAATGGCGAAATTATGAATTCTGAAACCTTAAAAGTACATCCTCGAATGAAAGAATTGTATAAGTTTTTCAAATTCAACGGAAAAGTGGTTGACATTGAGAATTACAACCCCGAAAATCTAGAAGTTTTCTCTCGTGAAGTGCTAAAAATGATTAGCGAAAATAAACCAGGTTGGGAATCGATGTTGCCATCAGGTGTTGCCGACATAATCAAAAAACAAGAACTTTTTGGATATAAGGCGAATCAACTACTTGAGAAAAGTAATTAGAGATATAGATTAAGATTTAAGATAATAAAAGCCAGGAAAAAACATTATTTTCGTGGCTTTTTCTTTTGAAATAAAAACCTTATTTCAGTATCTGAGCAGCATGAGTCTTAGTTTTTATTTCCGAAATTACTTCTTCTATGATTCCGTTTTGGTCGATGATAAATGTGGTGCTGTGGATGCCAATAATAAAAAGTCTCTTTAATAATTTTTGAAATAAATACCTATATTTGAAAATAAATAAAGTCTAACATTTGTCAGACAAAGCAACCCAGCTTGTAGGTGATAAGTCTGATAATATCAGACCTATAAACGAGTTATGCCTCATTGTAGGACGACCGTAACCGAACAAAATTTCGTAACTTGCGAAACAAATTATATAACAAAAAACGAATGGACGAATTAATACAAATATAAAGAATTTAGCCGAAGTTTATTCAGCAAACTTGAAAGGAAAAATTGAAGCAAGAACAGAAGAAATGAAAGCTGATGACAACTCTCATTATCTCATTTATCATGTTTTAGGTATTACCTTACAAGAAGGACAACTTATTGACCAATATCAAAACACAGGACGATTTCTTTATAAGTATGCAGGTTCGTTTCTCGAAGAAGCAGCAACTTTATGCTTAAATTATAAATTTCCTGATGGAATAAAAACCAAAGTAGAAAACACGATAGGGCAACGACCAAAAACATTTGAAATTGACTTTCTAAATGCCAATGACGCAATTGAAGTTAAATGGAGAGACGCTACTACTGATGGAGACCATATTACAAAAGAGCATACGAGAGTTCAAGTAATACGAAATCACGGATATAAACCAATTCGAGTTATGTTCTATTACCCACAAAGAGAACAAGCAATCAGAATTCAGCAAACTCTAAAAACACTTTATGCAGGTGTGGAAGGAGAATATTATGGCGGTGATGAAGCTTGGGAATACTTAAAAGCTTATTCAGGAGTTGACCTAAAAGCTATTTTGACACAAATTGCTAACGAAAGGACACCCGAAAATGGAAACTAATAAAATCTATCACGGAAATTGTGTTGAAAAACTCAAAGAAATTGAAGCCAACAAAGTTGACTTGATTTACTTTGACCCACCTTTTTTTACTCAACGCAAACACAGTCTTACTAATAAAGACAATTCTAAAACGTATGAATTTGACGACAAATACAATTCTATTCAAGAGTATTTAGAACTTATTGAAAATGTTTTAAAAGAATCAAAAAGAGTTTTAAAAAAAACAGGAAGTGTATTTCTTCATTGCGACAAAACAGCATCGCACAATATTAGAGTTGTGATGGACAAGGTTTTTGGGCGTGAGAACTTCCAAAGCGAAATTATTTGGTCATACAAAAGATGGTCTAATGCGAAAAAAGGATT
>JAEMQE010000089.1:15855-19029 GCA_022758945.1 Lentimicrobium sp.
ATCGTTACAGACGAAGGCGACTTGGTTGTTGACCCATTTTGTGGAAGCGGAACAACTTGTGTTTCTGCAAAATTATTAAAGAGACAATTTATCGGAATTGACATATCACAAGATGCTGTTGAACTTGCAAATTGTCGATTAGAAGAAATGGTCATTTCAGAATCAAACCTTTTGAACAAAGGGACAAACGAGTATCAAGAGAAGACCGAAAAAGAATTAGCCATTTTACAAAACATAAATGCTTTTCCTGTTCAAAGAAATAGTGGAATTGACGGATTTTTAAAAGACCATTTTGAAGGTCTACCAGTTCCAGTAAAAATTCAAGGAGAATATGAAACAATTGAAGATGCAATTGAAAAACTAGAAAAGGCATCTTACGGTAAGTACTATAAAATGAAAATCTTAATCCAAACAAGAGAAACAGGAATAAGCAGACTTTTTGGTTTTGAATCTGACGTGACAATAATGAAATCACTTGAATTGCAGACGAAAGACCTGCTGAAAAAGAACAACGAAAGCATAACACGGGTTTTGCAAAATGGCGGATTAAGTGCTTCTAAGACAGTTTAATGCTAGATTTTAGTTTAATGCTTCTAATGAACATTTGTGCTAAAAATCCGCCACTTCGCAAAGACAAGAAACGTTATATTTTAAATAAAAAAAAGCCAAGAAAAAATACATTTTCTTGGCTTTTTCTTTTGAAATAAAAACCTTATTTCAGTATCTGAGCAGCATGAGCTTTTGTTTTTACTTCTGAAATTACTTCATCAATAATTCCATTTTCATCAATCACAAAAGTAGTTCTGTGAATGCCATCATATTCTTTTCCCATAAACTTTTTGGGGCCCCAAACTCCAAAAGCCTGAATTACGGATTTATCTTCATCAGCCAATAAAGGAAAAGGGAAATTATATTTTTCTTTGAATTTGGCTTGTGCTTTTGCCCCATCGGCACTTACTCCTAAAAGGGCGTAATTATTGGCTTTAAAACGCTCAAAATTATCTCTTAAATCACAAGCTTCTGCTGTGCAGCCTGGCGTGTTCGCTTTTGGATAAAAGAAAACTACTAACTTTTTTCCTTTATAATCGGCTAATTTATGCGAAATTCCGTCTTGGTCAAGTCCTGAAAAATTGGGAGCTTTATCCCCTTTTTTTAATGTTGTCATTTGTATTTTAGATTTTAGAATTTTGTAACTGATTACTGAATACTGCGAACTGAACACTTTCTAATTGCCCCAGATTGAAGTGAAAACCCCGCAGTTTTTGAAGCTAATTTTTTCTTGAAATAGCAAAGCGACCAAAGGAAGCTCTTGCTATTGCTTAGAAAAAAAGCTTGAAAAACGAGGAGTTGAAACGGAAAGCTGGATTAGGCACATAATAAAAATTAGATTAATTTTACAACTCAAATTTAATGAAAAATGACCAAACAAGAACGTGCAACATTTGTTATAAATACGTTAAAAGAATTGTATCCCAATGTTCCCATTCCTTTAAATCACAAAGATCCCTATACATTGCTGATTGCGGTTTTGCTTTCGGCACAGTGTACGGATGTTCGCGTCAATCAAATCACGCCTTTGCTTTTTGCCAAAGCGGACAATCCTTATGATATGATAAAAATGTCGGTCGAGGAAATAAAGGAAATCATTCGGCCTTGCGGTTTATCTCCAATGAAGTCGAAAGGAATTCACGGCTTGTCTCATATTTTGATTGATAAACACGGTGGTAATGTTCCTCAGAGTTTTGAAAGTCTGGAAGAATTACCTGCTGTAGGCCATAAAACAGCGAGCGTTGTAATGTCACAAGCTTTTGGATTTCCCGCTTTTCCTGTTGACACACACATTCACAGATTAATGTATCGTTGGAATTTGTCTAGTGGAAAAAATGTTGTTGAAACCGAAAAAGATGCCAAGAGAATTTTTCCAATAGCAACTTGGAATGATTTGCATCTTCAAATGATTTGGTACGGTCGCGAATATTCTCCGGCAAGAGGTTGGGATTTAGAGAAAGACATTATTACTAAAACCATTGGAAGGAAAAATGTTTTGGAAGAGTATCATACAAAAACATCCCGATGATTTCGGGATGTTTTTCTAATTAGCCATAATTTCGAAACTCATAGTTTTACCCTTTATTATGCTCAACGCTTTTGAGTAATTTAATAAAAAAGAAATAGTCTCTTTTTTTGGTTTCATTTTAGAAATTGCTAATGTTTTTTTAGAGTAAATTTTTGCCATAAAGTAATAAAGTTTGTGTTTTTTTATTACAACGCAATAATTTTCTATATAGTATTAATTGGTTAAAATAATTTGATGTTTGTCGATAACTTTTCGCATATTCATCAATGCATAGCGCATTCTTCCCAAGGCGGTATTGATGCTAACGCCTGTTATTTCTGAAATTTCCTTGAAACTCATGTCTTGGTACATTCGCATAACCAATACTTCTTTTTGGTCAGCAGGAAGTTCTTCTATTAGTTTTTTTAAGTCTATTTCGACCTGTTCCCGAATGATTTTATTTTCTATCGTAAGCGAATCATCTGACATAATTGAAAAAATGGAGAATTCCTCTGTTTCTCTGAACATTGGCATTTTTTTGTTTTTTCGATAATGGTCAATAATAAGATTGTGGGCAATTCGCATTACCCAAGGTAAGAATTTGCCTTCTTCATTATAGGATTTTGATTTTAAAGTTTTGATTACTTTAATAAATGTGTCTTGAAATATATCATTCGAAATGTCTCTATCAGAGATTTTAGAATATATAAAACCAAATATTTTTGATTGATGTCTATTGATTAATAGTGTCAAAGCATTTTCGTCGCCTTCAACATATTTTTTTACCAATAAAGCGTCTGGAAGTTGAATATCAGCCATAGTAATACCTTTTAGTTTTTTAATGAAATTGGAGCAATTTTCTCTAAAAAGTAGTTCTATATAATAGGCTAATGTTTTTTTGTAGTTTATTATTTGTCAAATTTAACAAATATTTATCGTAAGAAGCAAGAAAAAAGAAGAAAAAAATAATTTTTACATATAAAATTCATTCAAAAATTATTAGAATTTAATTCGTTAATATAGATTTTGATGAGTATTGTTACTATTTCCTAATGATTCTTTAATAACTTTTATTTTGAGTTCAAGTGATTTATATTCATAAAAAATGATTATTGATT
>JAEMQE010000041.1 GCA_022758945.1 Lentimicrobium sp.
CAAAGCGGCAATTTGTTCGCTCCAATGAATTAAATCGGCAATTACGGCAGCATTTCCTTTGGCTTTAAAAGCTGCACGAACCCAAACCACAAACCATTGTTCGAAAGGGAATTCTTCGCTGTCGTCTTTAAGTAGATGCAAGGCTTTGTTATAATTTCCTTGTGCCTGATGTGCGATTTTTGTAGCTAGCTTTGGTTCTATCTGTTCACGAGAAACCAGCGCTTCAGAAATTACGTGTTCACTTAATCCATTAAAATGCAAGACTTGACAACGAGAACGAATCGTTTGAATGATGTCTTCCTCATTTTCAGAAATCAGAATAAAAACTGTTTTTTCTGGTGGTTCTTCCAGCAATTTTAGCAACTTATTGGAGGCGGAAATATTCATTTTATCGGCCATCCAAACAATCATAATTTTATAACCGCCTTCATACGATTTTAAAGCCAATGATTTTAGAATTTCCTGAGCATCATCAACCCTAATTTCTCCTTGTTTGTTTTGAACTCCTAAAACAGAATACCAATCAAATAAACCTCCGTATGGATTTTGGGCAACAAATTGTCTCCAATCCGCAATGAAATCAATGCTTTTTGGTTTTTTGTCTACTTTTTCGGTACTTACTGTTGGATAAACGAAATGCAAATCGGGATGCGAAATCTTTTGGAATTTAATATTACATGCTTCATTCGAACCCGAGTTTTCTCCGTTTTGATTGTTACACAAAATGTATTGCGCATAAGCAATCGCCATTGGCAAAGTGCCACTTCCTTCGGGGCCAACAAATAATTGTGCGTGGGAAATTCTACCTAAATCGGCACTTCTTGTCAAGTGATTTTTGATGTGATCCTGCCCTAAAATTTCTGAAAACTGCATAGGGCAAATATAGAATAAAAAGCTTCAAAAACTGCAAAGGTTTATTGTTTTGGAACCTTTGAAAATGTATTATTTTAGATTTAATTTTTGCATTAGAGATATTTCAGTGTCTAGTTTAATTAATCCCCTTCTTGGGCGATCTAAATCCAAAGTAATAAAAATCACGACACAGATTAAGAAACAAAAACCTAAAACAAATTTCTTACTTATTTTCTTGTCTAAACCGGAATTATAACCAATAAAAAACGAAATAATGATTGAAAATATTAATGTTAAATAGACAATGGTTTCGGGAACTTTAGAGTTCAAAACCATATTTGACTTTGACGCACTATCAAACATAGCATTTAATGCAGGCAACATCATATTTGACTGAATAAAGTAGTCTTTGTCTTTAGCATAAAAAGCAGCACGATTCCATAATTTGTCGCTAGCAACCGCCGATTGTTTCAAGGAAGTATTCAAATTTACTTCGTCGTTGTCTAAAAGATAATAGTCTCTTCGAGAATTTAAATAGGTTTCAAAGTCTTTTTTGAATTCATTTTTTAAACTATCAGGATAAATATCAGAGCGTAAAACAGCTGTTCCAATACAGTTTGCTTCGTCGATTAAATTGTTTTTTCTGTTCTCGTAGCGAGAGCCTGACATTGCAAATGTAAACCCCAAAATTAAAGCCAACAAACCCAATAAAGCCGAAGAAATTTCAGAATTTTTATTATCCGTTTTGGTTTTTTTTAAGCCTATTTTGTAACCAATCCAAATGGCTGCAAGCATTGACAAAAACAAAATAATAACGATATATAAAGCGTCTAAATCAAATAAAAGTGAATGCATCATAGTTTTGTTGGATTTTGTTAGTTTTTTGAATGTGATCTAAATGTTTTTAGAAAAATAAAGGTACAATTTTTTAAATTAAATTTAAAAAATCAATTATTTCATTGCATTATAACGTTTTCGTTAACAGATTGGTAAAAATTTAGAACTATTCTTATTTTTAAGTTCCTGAAAAGTTCTATATTTGTTATTCTTTCAAAAAAACTAAAAAAACAGACAATGAAAACTATAAACGATTTCGATTTTAAAAACAAAAAAGCATTAATCCGAGTTGATTTTAACGTGCCTTTAGACGAAAATTTTAACGTAACCGATGCCACTCGTATCGAAGCGGCAAAACCTACAATCGACAAAATTCTTGCCGATGGTGGAAGCGTAATTTTGATGTCTCATTTAGGCCGACCAAAAGGAGTTGAAAGAAAATATTCATTAGGACATATTGTAAAAAAAGCTTCGGAAATTCTTGGTCAAGTAGTTTATTTTTCACCAGATTGTATTGGTGCTGAGGCTGAAAAAGCAGTAGCAAATTTACAACCAGGACAAATTTTATTGTTGGAAAATTTACGTTTTTATACTGAAGAAGAAGCCGGAGACATTGATTTTGCAAAAAAATTGGCTTCTCTAGGCGATATTTATGTGAATGATGCTTTTGGAACAGCACACAGAGCGCACGCTTCGACAACTATAATTGCACAGTTTTTTCCAAAAGATAAATGCTTTGGATTATTATTGGCAAAAGAAATAGAAAGTTTGAACAAGGTTTTAAAAGACTCTCAAAAACCAGTTACAGCAGTTCTTGGAGGTTCAAAAGTTTCGTCAAAAATTACGGTTATTGAAAATATTCTAGACAAAGTAGACCATATGATTATTGGCGGCGGAATGACTTTTACATTCGTTAAAGCCTTAGGTGGAAAAGTTGGAGATTCTATTTGTGAAGACGACAAACAAGAGTTGGCTTTGGAAATTCTAAGATTAGCCAAAGAAAAAGGCGTTCAAATTCACATTCCAGTTGATGTAGTTGCTGCAGATGCTTTTTCAAATGATGCTAATACAAAAATTGTTGATGTTCGCGAAATTCCTGATGGATGGCAAGGATTGGATGCTGGACCAAAATCTTTGGAAAACTTCAAAAAAGTGATTTTAGAATCAAAAACCATTCTTTGGAACGGACCATTAGGTGTTTTCGAAATGCCAAATTTTGCTAACGGAACGATAGAATTAGGCAATTTTATTGCAGAAGCAACTGCAAACGGAGCGTTCTCGCTTGTTGGTGGTGGAGATTCAGTTGCAGCAGTAAAACAATTTGGTTTTGAAGACAAAGTAAGTTATGTTTCAACGGGTGGAGGCGCAATGCTAGAAATGCTTGAGGGTAGGATTTTACCCGGAATTGCAGCTATTTTGGACTAAAAAATGCATTTTTAACAATATTTACTGAAATTTTTAGTTTTAACGTATTAAGTTTGCAAAAGACGATTTGTTTTATAATCGTTTGTAGTATAGTATGTTGATTAAAAAATTATGAATATAAAAAACACAGCCCTATCGTTTTTTCTATTATTGTCAATTTCTTTGTTTTCGCAGAAAAGTGTTGAAAACAAAGGGTTTGCAAAAACTGAAATAAAAAATTTCTATTTAGATTCCATCAAAAAAACTTTCGTAAAAGACGATATGGCCTCTTGCGTGGATAGTTTATGGTTGAAGGAATTGGCAAATCTGGATATATATAATGATATTTCCGATGATATAAAAAACATCAATATTGACGAAAAAGTTGATTTTGAGTTGCCTACAGAATTGTTGAAAGAAAGGCTGGCAGCAATGGACGCAAAATCGCCATTCAATATTGAATACAATCAAGGTCTGGAAAACATTATCAAGTCATTTCTTAAGAACAGAAAGAAATCCTTTGGACGATTGATGGCTATTTCGGAATATTATTTTCCAATGTTTGAAGAGGCTTTGGCCAAACAAAATGTGCCGTTAGAGATAAAATATTTGGCAGTTGTAGAATCGGCTTTGAACCCAAAAGCGGTTTCTAAAATGGGCGCAACCGGACTTTGGCAATTTATGTATCAAACCGGAAAGCTCTATAATTTAAAGATTGATTCATACGTTGATGAACGAAGCGACCCACTGAAATCTAGCGAAGCAGCGGCTCAATATATGACCAATATGTACGGTATTTTTGGCGATTGGGATTTGGTTTTGGCATCTTATAATTCTGGACCGGGAAATGTTACTAAAGCGATTCGTCGTTCTGGAGGCCAACAAAATTATTGGAACATTAGGAAAAATTTACCCAAAGAAACTCAAGGATATGTTCCTGCTTTTCTGGCCACGATGTATATTTACGAATACCACAAGGAACACGGAATTATAGCGGATAGAGCATTGGTAAAACAATTTGCCACTGATACTATAATGATTAAAAAACAAATGTCTTTCAAGCAAATTTCAGATTTGCTCGATGTTCCAGTTGCACAATTGCAGCTTTTGAACCCATCTTATAAACTGAATGTGATTCCGTTTTATCAAGATCAAGCCCATTTTTTAAGATTGCCAAAGGAAAAAATTGCTGTTTTTGCCTCAAACGAAGACAAAATTTATGCTTATGTACAACGTGAATTAGACTTTCGTGAAAGACCGTTTCAGGTTACAAAAGCAATTGTGCTGAACGATACAATGAATTACTCGGTTCAACGAATTACACTTCCCAAAACAAAATATTACACCGTTAGACGTGGAGATAATCTTGGCGAAATCGCCGATAAATATAATGTTAGCATAGCAGATTTAAAAAAGTGGAACAAGATAAAAGGGAATACTGTTGCTCGAGGCAAAAGCCTGAAAATTATTACCAATGAAAGTGTTGTCAAAACGGTTAGAAAAGAACCAAAAGCGGATATGATTCCTTCAGAAATCAAAGCTGACAAACAGCAAATAGCGGCTTCAGAAAATAAAATTAATAAGGAAGAGAAAACGAAGAAATCCATTAAAACCGATACATTATCGTCTGATGTTGCTGCTTTTTATGTAGTTCAAAAAGGAGATAATCTTGGAAATATAGCTAAAAAGTATAACGTTACAGTAGCCGAAATAAAAGAATGGAATCATCTTTCGAACATTAATATTCAACTTGGCGCATCGTTGCAAGTTGCAAAAAACGAACCTGAAATCAAAGAAGAAATAGCCTCAACTACTAAAACAGAAAATGTTGAATATGTAGTTAAAAAAGGAGACAATCTTGGAAATATTGCCAAAAAATATGGTAGTTCTGTTGACGATTTGAAACAATGGAATAATTTGCAAGACAATAATATTGCTTTAGGAAGTAGTTTAATTGTTGCCAAAAGCGAAGTGCAAATTGAAAGCAAAGCCGTCGCAGAAACATTTAGGAAAAAAGATAATTTGGCTTCAGCTTCAAAAAACAACTCCATCAATTATTATGTTAAAAAAGGCGATTCTTTATATAGCATTGCCAAAAAATATCCAGGAGTAAGCATTTCAGACATTAAAAAATGGAATGATATAAGCGCTGAAGACCTTAAACCAGGAATGAAGCTGAAAATAAACGGATAATACAATAATCTTCTATAAATTTGGGTTTTATTTCGTAATTGAATTATAATGAATAAAATCCATTTTTTATTTCTTCTATTTGCCTTACTTTTTTTTTCTTGTGATAAGAAAAACGATAATTTACCTCGAAAAGCAACAGGGAAAATCAATACTATTTCGGTAATTATTGACGATCAATTATGGAACGGAGAGATTGGCGACAGCATTCGTAACAAGTTTGCATCACCCGTGATTGGTTTGCCACAAGAGGAACCTCTTTTTACCATAAATCAATATCCTGTCAAACTTATGGAAGGTTTTATGAGTGATAGTCGAACGATTATTGTTGTAAAAAAGGCAGATAAAAATAAATTTGAAATCAAGAAAAACCAATACGCTTCACCCCAAAATGTCTTTCATATTTCAGGAAAAACAAATGCCGATATTTTGGAAATCATTGAAAAAAACGCACCCAAAATAATCCAAATCATAAAGGATACTGAAATCGCCGAAAACCAAAGAATCAGTAGTCAATCGCTACTTAATACACAAAGAATTACCAATGAATTCAATATTTCTTTGAAGGTTCCTTCCGGCTATTTGTACGCTCTTCAAAACAATAAATTTATTTGGCTTAAAAAAGAAATCGTTAGTGGTAACACTAGTATTTTGATTTATCAGGTTCCAATAAGTTCCATTAAAAAAGATTCGAATAGCATTGCCAATATTATAAAAATGCGTGATTCCATTGGAGATTTATATATACGCGGAACAGAACCAGATGCGAAAATGATTACCGAAGAAGGTTACGCACCTTATCTTTTCAAAATTAAATTAGACGGCAAAGAAACCTACGAAACCAAGGGTACTTGGGAACTAAAAAATGAATTTATGTCAGGACCTTTCATCAATTATGCAATTATAGATGAGCAACACGATAGGATTTTGGTTTTAGAAGGATTTTGCTATTCTCCGTCGAAAGAAGAACGAGATTTGATGCACGAATTGGAGTCAATCATAAAATCAATCAGTATTTTAAAATAGAATTAAGCAGATGGGAATACAATGGAAAATAAAGCCTTTCGAGAATCTTTCGGTTAACGAACTTTATGATATTCTAAGATTAAGAAGTGAGATTTTTGTAGTAGAACAAAACTGTGTTTATCTTGATCTTGACGGAAAAGATAAACTGGCTTTGCACCTTTTTGGCAAATTCGAAGGCAAGATTGTGGCCTATTCACGACTTTTTAAACCCGGAATTTCTTTTGATAACGCATCGATTGGACGAGTGGTTGTCGATGCAAATTATCGTGACAAAAAATGGGGACACGACTTAATGCGAGAAGCTATTGCTGGAATAAAGACTCATTTCGGAGAAAGCAAAATCACGATTGGAGCACAATTATATCTAAAGAAATTCTACGAAAGCCACGGATTTATTCAAACCAGCGAAATGTATTTGGAAGATGATATTCCGCATATTGAGATGAAAAAAGAGTAATTATAATTTGGTAATAAAAAGTTCTACACGGCGGTCTTGAGCATCCTCTTTACCAAGCGGAAAACGGTTTCCATATCCTTTATAAGACATTCGATAGGGGCTTATTCCTTTTGAATGAAGATATACAAAAACATTTTTGGCTCTGTTTATGGAGAGGTTTCTGTCTTGGGTTTCCTTGTCAATAGCATCAGAATATTTGCTGGAAGTGCAACATACGTGACCTTTAATTTCGAAACGCAGCGTCTTGTGTTTTTCAAGCAAAATAACAATTCGGTCCAATTCTTTTTTTGCTTTTAAAGAAAGAACGCTTGAACCCATTTCAAAAGAAACTCGGTCTAAAATAATGAGATCGCCCACTTTTGGACTTTCAGGAAAGGAAGTATACACTGTTTTTTTAATAAAAACCAAATCGACTCGCCTGTTTCTGTCACGAGTTTTTTGTAAATTTTTTATAGAATCCTTTATCAAAATTACCCGACCTCTGCCTTCGCAAATAAAAATTTTATTTTGCAGAACTCCATTAGAAAGCAGTATTTTCTGGACAGTAGCGACTCTTTTATTAGACAATTTATCATTATACTCCTCACTTCCTCTGTCGTCACAATACCCATAAAGCTGAATGGCTTCAAATTGCGAAAAATCAGGCGAGTTTATAAGACCAATAATTGAATTTATTTGGGTTTTATTCAATGCGAATTTATCAAATTCAAAATATACGGATTGTACGGAGTTTTCCTGAGCTGAAAGATAGCCAAAAAATAAAAGAAGCAGTATTTGTAAGCCTCTATTCATCACATTTTCAGGATGCTTTTGTACTCGGAGCTATTGCTCAAAACACTAGTTGCTTTCTTGATTTCTGAGTTGTTTTTTAGGTAATATTGATACAAACCTTCCTGATATTGATACCGTTTAATGATTTCGTCAAGGATTAAATTCTTGATTTCTTTTTGGTTTTTATCCAATGAGTTTTCTTCGCTTTTTTGAAGCGCGGTGAGTAATTGCTGGTATTCCGAGTTAATACTTTCGTCAACTTTTTCTTTTTTGGCTATAACCAAAGTGTTTTTCAAAGCGAGTTCAGTTTCTGTGTCGAAGGAGAATTTTTGGGCTTTTAAAAACTGTTTAAAATCTTGGAAATCAGCATCAGAAAACGTTGGAATTTGATTCCCTAAATTAGGATTCTTGTAATAATAGGCAGTTGCATAATTAAAAATCCCATCGTTTTTTAGCAAGGCTTCCGTAATTGGACTTGTTTTCGTTTCTTCTAGTTCGATGTCAGGTTGAATGCCGCCGCCATCATAAACGGTTCTGCCTTTACGGGTTTTGAAAGCGTTATAATTCTTAGCTTCGGTTTTTGTGGCGACTCCGTTTTTGTCTTTATGAGCATAATCCAAAGCCTGAATACATCTTCCCGAAGGTGTGTAATAACGAGAAATTGTGACTTTTAATTGGGTTCCATAAGTCAAATCGACCGGTCTTTGTACCAATCCTTTTCCGAAACTTCGGCTACCGACTATTACCGCACGATCTAAGTCTTGTAAAGCTCCTGAAACAATTTCTGATGCCGATGCACTTTTTCCGTTGACAAGAATAACGAGTGGAATTTCAGTATCTATAGGTTCTCTAGCGGTTTTATAGGTATTGTTGTGCTTTTCAATTTTCGATTTGGTGGTTACGATTGTTTCGTTTTTTGGAACAAATAAATTGCAAATACTTACGGCTTCGTTCAAAAGTCCCCCAGGATTTCCTCTTAAATCTAGGATAATTCTATCAGCACCTTCTCTTTTTAATTGTTCCAATGCTTCCTTGGTTTCAAGTGAGGCTTTTTGGTTAAAACGAGATAAAACGATATAACCGGTTTTGTCATCAATTTTTCCAAAAAATGGAACTGATTTTATGGCAACTTCGTCAAGAATAATTTGAGCCGAGTTTGTTTTGCCTTGGCGGATGTATTTAACATCGACTTTAGTATTTTTTGCACCTCTAAAAAGCTGTGAAGCATCGTCTTTGAAATCAGATAATAAAATATCGCCAATTTGGATTATTTCGTCACCAGCTTTAAGTCCAGCTTTGTCTGCAGGGAAATTTTTATAGGGTTCACGAATGATTAATTTGTCCTCTTTTCGAGTAACCGAAGCGCCAATTCCGGTATATTCACCAGTGTTGTTTATTTTAAATTTTAGAACGTCCTGCTCATTAAAATAAACAGTATATGGATCAAGACTGGCCAACATTCCCTTGATAGCTTTGTCCATTAAATCGCCAGGATTTGTCTCGTCGACATAGTTTTTATTCAGCTCTTTAAAAAGCGTTGTGAATATTTCTACTTGTTTGGCAATTTCAAAAAAATCGTCTTTGAAACTAACGCCAACAAACAAAAAGGCTGAAGCTACAATTGGAATTATGTATTTTTTTTTGAAAGGAGAAGTCATAATTATCGGTTGCTTAATTTTAGAGTACTAAAATAGGAATTAATCCCCAATAACAAAGATGGCAAAAAACAATATTTTTATTCCTCATTTTTCATTTGGCGAACAAACTTTTCAAATAATTGAATGGTTTTGGTGTTGATTTCCTCGTAAGTCAGTCTGACTTTGGTTTGATAAAAAAACATCATTGCATATTTTTTGTCCAGATTATCAACGAGTAAATGTTTGTTTAATCTGTAAGTTTCTCGAAGCACTCGTTTGAAATAATTGCGATCCACAGCGTTTTTAAAATATTTTTTTGAAACCGAAACACCCATTTTTAGCTTTTGTTCAGAATCTTCGGGAATGCCATAATCACTTTCCACAAAAACTAGTCTCAAAGGATATTTGGACACGGATTTGCCTTTGGAAAAAAGCAAATCTATCGTGATTTTACTTTTAATCTTTTCGATTTTTGGATAAGTGAAGTTCATTTTATTTTGAAAATAAATCAAATGTTTTTAAGGAGCAAAGGTACAATTAAACCCTAAACCGCATAATTGTTAGGGATTAAAATCGAACGCTACATTTATTTATTACTTTTGTGTGTAATTTTAAGAAAATGAAGAAAATTTTATTATACCCAATAACACTAATTTATTATCTAGCTTATTTAGTGGTTTTGTGTACTATTCATCCCATTCAGTGGGTTGCCTATACCGTTTTTGGCGACGAAGGATTAAAAGTATCTTTTGATTATGTGGCTTATTTTACTTTAAAATGCACTCATATTTTAGGCGCGAGATATACTTTTGAAAATAGAGAACTTATCCCAAAAAATGTTCCGATAATATTTGTTTCCAATCATCAAAGTTTGTTGGACACAGCTGGAATTATCTGGTATTTGAGACAATTTTATGTTGCTTTTGTTACCAAAAAAGAATTGGGAAAAGGCATTCCGGCTATTTCTTATAATTTGCGTCACAGCAAATATGTGCTTATTGATAGAGGTAATCCGAAACAAGCTATTCCAAAAATAAAATCTCTGGCAGAATACATCGAAAAAGAAAAACGTTCAGCAGTTATTTTTCCAGAAGGGACAAGAAGTAAAACAGGAATTCCAAACGAATTTGCCGAAAGTGGATTGAAAATTTTATGTAAATATGCTCCATCGGCTTACATTGTTCCAATAACCATCAATAATTCCTGGAAAGTGTATCAATACGGTTATTTTCCTTTAAGCGTTGGTCACCATCTTTTTTTTACGGTTCACAAACCATTAAAAGTCAGCGATTACACCTTCGATGAGATAATGCAGAAAACCAAAAACGCTATTATTGAAGGAATAAAAGTTTAATTTTTTCGAGCTAATAATCCTTATTTTCTGTAAAAACAACTTTTTAAACAGGAAAGAGAAGAGTTAATAATACATTAGCCTTTTTGGAAAAAGCAACTAACAAAAATATATTTCTTATTTTTGCAAAAATATTTATAAAATGCAAAAAATTATATCTTACCCCATATCCTTTATTGCAATTCTATTATTTCTGATAACATTAATTATTTTTCATCCTATACAATGGATTTGTTTTACTATTTTTGGGTATCAGGCACATAAAAAAAGTGTAGATTACATGAACTTTTTCTTATTAAGAATTGGACTTGTTTTAGGCACGACCTTTAAAATTGATGGAAGAGAAAGCATTCCGACTGGAGTTCCCATCATTTTTGTGGCTAACCATCAAGGGATGTATGATATTATTGGAATGATTTGGTTTTTGAGAAAATTTCATCCAAAATTTGTTAGCAAAGTTGAATTAGGGAAAGGAATTCCCAGCGTTTCCTATAATTTAAGACACGGAGGCTCGGTTCTTATTGACAGGAAAGATCCAAAACAAGCCATTCCGATGATTAAAGGATTGTCAGAATATATAGAAAAACACAAACGATCAGCGGTAATTTTTCCTGAAGGAACAAGAAGTAAAACAGGTAAACCAAAGGAATTTGCACAAAGCGGCTTGAAAATATTGTGTAAATATGCGCCTTCAGCTTATGTAGTTCCAATAAGTATCAATAATTCCTGGAAGTTTTTTAAATTTGGAGCTTTCCCTTATGGTTTAGGAAATCATATTACCTTTACCATTCATAAGGCTTTAGCGGTAAAGAATTATACCTTTGAAGAAATAATGGAAAAAACAGAAGGCACTATTGTTCAAGGAATAAAAGTTTAAAATAGTAATAAATTGTGTATGTTTGGGGCAAATCCAAAAACCCAGCACGCAAAACAAGTTAAATATGTCAATAAAAAATATACGATTAGAAGTAATGCAACTATTGGAAAAAAATGTCAGCGCTTATGTTGACCAATTTCTAATTCCAGTTGAAAAAATTTGGCAACCTTCGGATTTTTTGCCCAATTCAGAAAGCGATACTTTCTTTGAAGAAGTGAAGGAATTGCGCGAAATAGCCAAGGATTTACCTTATGATTTTTGGGTTGCTATGGTTGGTGATACTATCACTGAAGAAGCTTTGCCAACTTATGAAAACTGGTTGATGGAAGTGGAAGGTGTAGATAATCTAGAAAGAAATGGATGGGCAAAATGGGTTCGACAATGGACTGGAGAAGAAAATCGTCATGGAGATTTGCTCAATAAATACCTGTATTTATCAGGTCGTGTGAATATGCGCGAAATTGAAATGACAACACAACATCTTATCAATGACGGATTCGACATTGGAACCGGAAGAGATCCTTATAAAAACTTTGTGTACACTAGTTTTCAGGAATTAGCGACTTATGTTTCCCATAACAGAGTTTCGCAATTGGCCAAAAATTACGGAGACAAAAAACTATCCAAAATGTGCAAAATGATTGCGGGCGACGAAATGCGTCATCATCACGCATACAGCGAGTTTGTAAATCAGATTTTCAAAGTTGATCCAAGCGAAATGATGCTTGCTTTTCAATATATGATGAAGCAAAAAATCGTTATGCCAGCACATTTCTTGAGAGAATCAGGACAAAAAATAAGTTCTGCTTTCGAACATTTTTCAGATTCAGCACAGAGAATAGGAGTTTATACCGCAAGCGATTATGTTGATATTATGCAAAAATTAATCGAAAAATGGCAAATTGATAAAATTTCAGGTTTGACCGATGAAGCCGAAAAAGCAAGAGATTATTTGATGAAATTGCCAGCTAGAATGGCAAGGATTTCAGAGAGATTAGTTATACCACAAGAGTCGTTTCAATTTAAATGGGTTGAACCAGCAAGAATATAATTTTGCTAAATTTTAAATGTTGAATTTTGAAGAGGAATAACTTTAAGATTCAACATTTTTTAATTCTTAATCGCTATGAGTAACGAAAATATAGTCAACAAAACGATTCTTTTTGTAAAGCAAAAACTAGAAAATGCCGAAGGCGGACACGACTGGTTTCACATAGAAAGAGTGTTTAAAAACGCAGTTTCAATTTCTGACAACGAAGTTTGTGATGTTACTGTTGTGAAACTCGGAGCATTACTTCACGATATTGCCGACAGTAAATTTCACAACGGAGATGAAGCTATTGGTCCAAAAATAGCCCGCGAATTTCTTGAAAACGAAAATGTTGACAAACCTACTATTCAGCACGTCATCAATATTATAGAAAATGTCTCTTTTAAAGGTGGAAACACAGAAAGGACATTCTCGTCTATCGAATTGAGTATCGTTCAGGACGCAGATCGATTGGATGCCATTGGAGCCATTGGAATTGCAAGAACTTTCAATTACGGAGGTTTTAAAAACAGACCCATATACAATCCGAAAATTGCTCCAAATCTTAGGATGAGCAAAGAGGAATACAAAAAAAGCGAAGCGCCAACATTGAATCATTTCTACGAAAAACTGTTGCTCTTAAAGGACAAAATGAATACCGAAACCGGCAAACAAATCGCTCAAGGAAGACATCAGTTTATGATGACTTTCCTATCGCAGTTTTATGCGGAATGGGACGGGGAAAAGTAGGATTTAAGATTATAGATTAACAATTTTAGATTTCAGATGTTCTGTGCTGGTTTTAAATCTAAAATCAGCAATCGTTAATCAAATATCAGCAATCAAATCCCTTTTTCCTTCATTTCCAAAATCACATCCGAAGCATTCTTGAAAGTTGGTGCTTGTTCAATAATACTTCCCACTCTTTTTTTGTTGAGTTTAAAAGTAATATCGTTTTCTGTTGTAAACAGCAATGCCGTCAAAAACGGATTGTTCATATACGGAGCCAAAACAAAAAAAGCTTCTTCCAACGAATGGAAACTTTCTATTTCTTCGGTTTTATAGCGTGCTGTAATCGAAAGACTTAAAACATCATTATTCAAAACAGGTCGCACGTAAATATTTTTCAATTCAGTGTCACCAATGGTTTTTGCCAAAGTTAATTTGGCGTAAGTATGGTTTTCGATGCTTTCTTTTACTTTTTCCCAAAATTGGGCAAATACAGGCTGGAAGGACATATTTTAATCTTTTTGAGAATGAGGGTACAAAAATATAATGATTTGATATTACAATATCAAAAAAGTATAATAATTTGATATTTGAAACAATGAATTTAAATAGTTGCGAAACTGAACACTAATTCCTGCCGATTGAACACTTCTTTTATTTCCCTTTAAACTCTGCTTTTCTTTTCCCCAAAAAAGCTGTTGTTCCTTCCTTGAAATCTTCAGTTGCAAAACAGTCGCCGAAATTTTTAATTTCGACATCAAATCCATTTACACCCGAAATATAGTTTGCATTTACGGCTTCTATAGCTTTGGCAATAGCGACTGGAGAGTTTTTCATAATTCTGTTGGCAATCGTCATATAAGTTGCAAACAAATCGGCTTGTGGCACTACGTGATTGACTAATCCGTAAATTTTTGCGGTTTCAGCATCAATCATTCCCGCAGTCATAATCATTTCCATCGCACGACCTTTACCCACAATTTGCGGTAAACGTTGCGTTCCGCCATAACCGGGAATGACACCAAGCGAAGTTTCCGGCAATCCCATTTTTGCATTGTCAGAAGCGATTCTGAAATGGCAAGCCATCGCTAATTCCAGTCCGCCACCAAGGGCAAAACCATTAATGGCAGCAATTACGGGAGTTTTCATATTTTCGATAAAATCAAATAAAAGGTGTTGTCCTTTTGCGGCTAGTTGCGCTCCTTCTTCTGCTGAAAAATGAGCAAATTCGGCAATATCGGCTCCGGCTACAAAAGCTTTTTCTCCGCTTCCTGTAATGATAATCATACGAACATCGGGATTATTATCAATTAATTCTAAGGTTTCGTGCAACTCTTGAATGGTGGCTTTGTTTAGTGCATTTAATTTTTCAGGGCGATTGATAAAAATAGTGGCAATGCCTTTTTCGTGTTCTAATATGATGTTTTCTAGTGCCATAATTCAGTTTTTTATGTATTGATTATTGGAAGAGAAACGATAAATGTCGTCCCTTTTCCTTTTTGTGATTCAAGTGTAATTGTGCCTTTATAATTTTCGATAATATTTTTGATGATCCCAAGGCCTAATCCCATTCCGCTTGTTTTTGTGGTGAATTTTGGTTCAAAAATACGATTAAAATCTTCGGTTGCTATTCCTATTCCATTGTCAGCAACAGTTATTAAGACGTTGTTGTTTTCTTTTTTTATGGTAACCAATATCGATTTATTTTCTTGATTTTCCGGAATGGATTGAATGGCATTTTTAACCAAATTGGTAATGATTCTAATAAGTTGCGTTCGGTCAATTTTCGAAATAATCTCTTCTTCTTCCGCTTTAAAAACAATGTATTCTTCATTGAAAATATCCATTGTCAGTTCTACAACATCCACTACATTAAGCGTTTCATTTTGTTGTGCCGGCATCGAAGCAAAGTTGGAGAATGCTGAAGCAACAGAATTCATAGTGTCAATTTGTTGAATCAAAGTTTCGGAATAATCGTTGATTTTTTGTTTCAGATTCGGGTCGTTTGGATCAAATTTTCTTTGAAAACTTTGTACTGTCAATCGCATTGGTGTCAATGGATTTTTGATTTCGTGTGCTACTTGTTTTGCCATTTCCTGCCAAGCTTCTTCCCGTTCGCTTTGAGCTAATTTCAAAGCGCTTTCTTCCAATTCATCGACCATTGCATTGTAAGCTTTTATCAAAAGATTGATTTCTTTACTGTTGGCTTCGAGAACAATTTTTTCGTTTTTTTGGTTCAAACTGGTTTCGCTTAATTTGTCCGAAATAGTCTTCAACGATTTTGTGATATAAGATGAAAGGAAGTAAGCTACTGCAAAGGCAACCAAAAGCATAAAAGAGTATACTTGCGCCAATCGAATCAAGAAATTTTGCAACTCGGTTTGATAATAACTGTCATCTTCCACATAGGGTAAATTTAAAATTCCCAAAGGTTTAAACTTGTCGTCTTTTATCAAACTATAAGAAGAACGGTTCTTTTTTCCATCGATGTTTTTGATATCAACGTAGCGTTTTTCGATAGAAGATTGAACTAGTTTTATAATATATTTTGGAATTGGTGGCGCAACAGGATCAATTGAAAAATTAGATTTTGAAGATTTTAAAAGCTTTCCGTCCAAGCTGTAAATGTTGATTTCAAGATTGTGAATATCCGATAATTCATGAATTTTATCCTTAAAAATCAGCGAAAGATTATTTGGCGTAAGCGGATATGTAGTATTCGAAAGAACATAATTGATATTCTCTTTTATGGCATCTTCTTTTCGATCTAGTCTTTCCTGATGGTACTGTATTGCTTCGTTTTTGAATTGGAAAATCGAAATGGAAGCTAACAATACCGAAGCCACAATAATCAATACAATCATCGAAAGGAAAATCCTGATTTGCAACGAAAGCATTGATATCTTGAGGTTTTGGAACATCTTTTAGGAGTTATTTTTCTCGCGTATTCTTTTGTAAAACTTAAAGCCAAGCATAATCAAAATCGAAAAAAGCATAATTCCAACAACTCCATAAATCCAGTTTACGGCGTTTTTCAGAATGACCAAAAACACTACGGCAAACAATATAATGGTAGCACCTTCGTTCCACAAACGCATATAATTTGTCGAATATTTTACTTCGTCATTTTGCAATTCCTTGAATATTCTATGACATTTATAATGGTATAAATACAACGCAAAAACAAAGCCAAGTTTCACTTGCATCCAAGGCATAAGTAACCAAGCATTTCCAATGGGAGTAAAAAGCAACATCCAAAACGCAAAAATACTAGCCAAAACTGCACTTGGCCAAGTGATAATGTACCACAAACGATAGGTCATTATCTTGTATTGTTTTTGCAAAATTTCTTTTTCTGGCGAAGGTTTATCGTTGGCTTCAATTTGGTACACAAATAAGCGCACAATATAAAAAAGTCCGGCGAACCAAGTGATGACAAAGATGAGGTGTAAGGATTTAAGGTAGTTGTAATAGTCCATATTTTATGTTTAAAGTTTAAATTTTAAGGTTCAAGCTCGTTAATCAACTTTAAACCTTAAACTTTTAAACATTTTTATTTAGCCCAATCATTTAACCAATTTGCAACCGTTTTACACCATTCTTCATCGTCATTCAAACAAGGAATTGCCAGGAAATTTTCGCCACCATTTTCTTTAAATTGGTGGTTGGCTTCCATTGCAATTTCTTCTAAAGTTTCTAAACAATCGGCCACAAAAGCTGGTGTTACAACCGCCAAATTCTTGATGCCTTTCTTAGGCATTTTATTTACTTCGACATCCGTATAAGGCTCGAGCCATTTGTCTCCCGCCAAGCGCGATTGAAAAGTCTGACTGTATTTGCCTTCGGGAATGCCTAATGCTTTTACGACCAATTTTGTGGTTTCATAGCATTGATGACGATAACAAAATTCGTGTGCTGCCGAAGGTGTGTTGCAACAAGAACCATCGATTTTGCAGTGTGATTTGGTGACATCCGTTTTGCGAATGTGACGCTCCGGAAGTCCGTGATAAGAGAACAAAAGATGGTCATAATCATAACCTTCTAAATGTTTTTTGATAGAATCCGAAAGATTTTTGATGTAATCGGGTTTGTTGTAAAATGCCGGAATCGATGAGAATTTCATATTCGGAAAATGTTTTTTTCGAACTTCTTCTGCTTTTTCGAGAACCGTAACCGTTGACGACATCGCGTGTTGAGGATACAAAGGAAATAGCAATACTTCAGTAACGCCTTTGTCGGCTAGTTCTTTCAATCCAGAGTAAATATTTGGGTTGCCATATCGCATCGACAAAGCCATTGGAACACTAACTTGAGGCTTTATTTTTTCGAACATTCTTTTGGAAAGAACCACAAGAGGAGAACCATCTTTCGTCCAAACTTTAGCGTAAGCCGCCGCTGATTTTTCGGGTCTTTTTCTTAAAATGATGCCGCGAACTAAGAATGCACGCAATAAAAAGGGGACATCAATCACGTATTTATCCATTAAAAATTCGTCTAAATACGGTTTTACATCTTTTGCAGTTGGACTTTCTGGCGAACCTAAATTTACTAATAATACTCCTTTCATGTTTTGTTTTTTTCGGATAAAAGTAATTTAAACTTACTTTTTATTTTTTGCGTTTAACTCTTTTTTTGATTTTGTTTAATCTTTAAAAAGTAATTAGGTGTTTGGATTAATCGCCATCAAATATTTTTTTGGTGTGGTTCCAAATTTCTTTTTGAAAGCCGCAATAAAATGACTTCCGGTGCTGTAACCAATTTTCAAGCCCACTTCGTTTACATTATAGGAACCGCTGTCCAATAATTTTCGGGCGGAATCCATTTTATAGTCGAAAAGAAAACCATAAACAGTATCGCCATAAATTTGTTTGAAACCCATTTTCAGTTTTTTTAAAGTCAGCCCCACTTCATCGGCTAATTCCTGTAAACTTGGTGGTTCGGACATATTGGCAAGAACTATTTCTTTGGCTTTTTTTATTTTCAAAACGTTTTCTTCATCAATTAAAAACGGACATTGTTCTACATTTGAATCTTCGTTTCGATTGAAATACAGACTCAACAATTCGTAACCTTTTCCTTTGTAGTACAGATTTTTTATCGAAGGATGCAAGTTGTAATGAAACAATTGACTCAAAACAATTGCCATAGATGGACTGATGTCTCCTTCTTTATAATATTTTTTGTCCTTGTTGTCTTCACTCAAAAAAGTGACGTAATTGGCCTCGGAAGAAAATAAATTATGAAATTTTTGGATGGAAATAATAACGGAAATTACCCAAGAATTTGGCTCTATTTCTAAGTTTAACGGCAGTTCTTTTTGCGGATTGTATAGTAACAAAGATTTCTCTTCTCTTAAATCCAACGCGTAATTTCCTTGGTTGAAAATAAACTTGGCTTTTCCTTTCAATCCAAAGTGAAATTGGATTAACCCACTTTTAACTTCACGCTGGGTATAAAAAACTTCATCACTGTTGTTTTCGAAACGGAGTAGGGTAAAGTCATCTTCAATTGTTATAATATCTCGAGAACTCATTGCGACATTTTTTATTAGTAAATATGATAATTATCAGGTTTTTGTTT
>JAEMQE010000230.1 GCA_022758945.1 Lentimicrobium sp.
CCGTGAAAACCGTAAACTCGAATTTTATTTTCGGTCAAAAGATAATTTGGCAAGGCATATTTATAAGCCACAACTGGCATTGTTTGGTGAAATGCTGTATCAAAGACAGCCACTTGTTTAGCAGTATCAAAGATTTCTTCAGCAACAATTATTCCTTCAAAATTAGCAGGATTGTGCAATGGCGCTAATTCGAAAAGTTGTTTTATTTTATCTTTTACCTTATTGTTGATGATAGTTGTGTCTGAAAAACTGGCACCACCATGTACCACACGATGACCTACAGCATCTATTTCGAGCGTGCTTTTAATCACACCTACCTTTTCATCCATCAATAAACGAGCAATTTTTTCCAAACCTGTTTTATGATTGGGAATTGGCATGGATTCCTCAATTTTATTTTTTTGGGTTTCATAACTTAAATTTGAAGTCTCCAACCCTATCCTGTCAATCATCCCGGAGCAAATAACTTCACAAGAAGGCATATCTATTAATTGGTATTTTATGGAAGAACTTCCCGAGTTTATTATTACTATTTTCATTATTCATTTATTTTTTTTCTCTCCCCAACCCTCTCCAAAGGAGAGGGAGACGTAGGTAGATATGTTTTGTAAATATTTTTTCTTTTTATTTTTTCAATCTGCAATCTCCAATCTGAAATCTGAAATCTAAAGTCCTTGTGCTTGAATGGCTGTAATAACAACCGTGTTTATAATATCGTCAACGGTACAGCCTCTGCTTAAGTCGTTTACGGGTTTGTTTAGTCCTTGTAACATTGGTCCTATTGCCAATGCGCCTGTTTCTCTTTGAACAGCTTTGTAGGTATTATTTCCTGTATTCAAATCAGGAAAAATCAAAACGCTGGCGTGCCCTGCGACTTCTGAATTTGGCATTTTGCTTTGTCCAACTTCAAAATCTACGGCAGCATCATATTGAATTGGTCCTTCAATTTTTAAATCGGGACGTTTTTTCCTCACAATTTCTGTTGCAGTTCTCACTTTGTCCACCTCATCCCCTTTTCCTGAGGAACCGGAAGAATAAGAAAGCATTGCAATTTTTGGTTCAATACCAAAAGCCAAACTTGAATCTGCAGATGAAATAGCGATTTCTGCCAATTGTTCTGCTGTTGGATTTGGATTGATGGCACAATCTCCAAAAATAGAAACACGATCTTCCAGACACATAAAGAATATGGAGGAAACTACAGATGAATTTGGTTTCGTTTTAATGAATTGCAAAGCAGGTAAAATAGTATGCTGAGTGGTATGAGCCGCACCCGAAACCATTCCGTCTGCATCACCTTTATAAACCATCATCGTACCAAAATAAGATCCGTCTTCCATCAAATCTTTGGCAATTTCCAAAGTCATTTTCTTTTCTTTTCGCAACTCATAATAGGTATTCACATAATCATCATAATGCTCAGATTTTATTGGATTGATGATGTGAACTTTAGTAAAATCGAAAGATAAACCTAACTCATTAACCTTGTTTTCGATTTGTTTTTTATTTCCAATGATAGAAATATCGACCACATCCATGGCTAGTAATCTTGCAGCTGCAATAATTATTCTATCATCATTTCCTTCAGGCAAAACAATGTGCTTGCGATGTTTTTTGGCTCTTTTTACCAAGTTGTATTGAAACATTTTGGGTGTCATTCCTTCGGCTTCAAACTTGATAAATTTTTCGGTCAAGCTATCTAAATCAACATATTTTTCGAAAGTATCTATCGAAGTTTGAATTTTTTGGGTGTTATTGGCATAAATTTTTGGTTTAATATCGCCAATTTTATTCGAAATTACATAAGTCCCTTCTTCAACAGAAATAATTGGCACAACCGTTGAGAGACCTTCAATTAATTTTAGAATCGTATCTTCAGGAATGATATTACCGGTCAAAACTATTCCGGAAATTGTAGGATAATTTATAGATTCATTGGCTTGCAATGCTCCAAGAATAATATCGGCTCTGTCGCCAGGAGTGATCACAAGACCATCCTCATTCAAGTGCAATAAATAGTTTCTCAATTGCATTGCTCCCACGCTGAAACTTGAAATTTGATTGTTCAAATATGCTTCTCCAAACAAAACTTTTGCGTTCAATTCGTTAGCAATTTCTAGAATTGTTGGGTTGTTCAAACTAGAAATTATTGGAATTGTATTGACTAAAACTTCCTCTGGTAAGCTTTTCTTTAATCCTGAAGTAACTAATTTAAGGTTTTCAGGCTGTACTTTATTGGCAATTACGGCTAAGACTTCTACGTCTTTCACCTTGAACGAATCGTAAGCCAGATAAAGGCTATCGACTAATTCCTCTAATGTTTTTCCAACTCCTGAGCCTACAATTATTGCCGGAATTCCTAAGTTTTTAGCAATAAGAACGTTCATATCCAATTCGATAACAGTTCCCTCTCCTGTAAAACTGGTTCCTTCGACTAATACAAAATCGAAGCGCTCTTCCAGTTTTTTGTATTTTTCAATAATCAAATCAAGTACTTCGCCCAGTTTTCCTTTGTTTTTCTTTTTGATTAATTTACTTTTCTTGATAGCATACGCATCCTGAAAAGAAACATCCAAACCAAAATGGTTAATAACCGTTTCGATGTGATTATCAATTTTTCCGTCTTCAAAATCTTCTACAATGGGTCTGAAATAACCCACTTTTGCAGTTTTTCCGATAAGCATACTCATTAAACCTAGGGTAACAATCGACTTACCACTATATTCTTCGCTTGTTGCGATGTATATCGCTTTATTCATTTTCGTAACTTTTTAAATTTATTTTTACTGAAATTCTTTTTGAATTCCTAATGTCCTTTTTTAGTCTATTCCACTTCTAAACAATTAAAACCAACGCCGCCTTTTGAAATAATAAATCATTCCTAAAACTATTAGAACCATAACACCAATAATAGTATAATAACCGTGTTCGTATTCCAATTCAGGCATATATCTAAAATTCATTCCGTAAACTCCCACAATAAAAGTAAGCGGAATAAATATTGCGGAAACAATAGTCAGGGTCTTCATAATCTCATTCATCTTGTGGCTTTGTGCCGAGAAATAATAATCAGAAGCACTGTGAAGAGAACCCATATCAGATTCAATTTGTTCTAAAAGCTCCAGGCTTTTTTGATGCAATCTGGAAAAAAAACTAAAATTATCAAGTTCAATTACATTAAAAACATCATCATCTTTCATACTTTTTATATCGTATAATGAATCTCTCAACGGAATGATGGAACGTTTCAGGAAATTAAAATTATCTCTGTGTTTTTCTATTCTTTCTAAAATGATTGGGTCAGTGCTATTCTTGGTTTGGTCAATCAATTCTTCAATTTTATCTTCCTCATTTTCAATGGTTATGTAGAAATTTTCCATAATGGCATCGAGAAGAATGTAGAGTAAATAATCGGCTTTTTTAGTTCTTACTATTCCTGAATGGGTACGAATGCGTTCGCGAATATGTGTAAAAAAATCAGAGCGTTTTTCTTGAAATGAAATCAAAATTCCGTCTTTTATCAAAAAACTGATTTGCTCAGCACTAATATTATCAGTATCTCCTGCTGGTAGCAATGATTTTATGTTAAAAAACAAAATGTCGTGCTGTTCTTCAATTTTGGTTCTCCTTGTAGTATTCAAAATATCGGCAAGCATAAAATTATCGATCTGAAAATGGTCACCAATAGTTTTTAGCAAGTCAATATCATTCAAACCGTGAATATTCAACCAATTTGTTTTGTGGTTGTCAATACATTTATTTAAATTAGAAACATTAAAATCCTCATATTCAGACAAATTTGCGTCATCATAAACGAACAATTGCATTTCTGAATCGGTTCTTTTATGAATTCCCGTATATTCTAAATTATACGGCTGAAGCTTTCTGCCTTTCTTATATTTGATTTTTCTCATCCAAAGTATCTTACGGCAGCAAAATTACGGAAATCTATTATACCGAATTGTGACATTTATCATTTGTTGGAAATAAAACTAAAAATAATGTCTTTTTTTTAATTATATCGAAATCGCAAAATTGGAAACAAAAAAAACCGAGCCATTTCTGACTCGGTTCCAATCTTTAATCTTAAAATTTTACTACTTAAAAAGTCTTAATACTTAATACTAAAATCTTAATACTTAAAAAATCTTAATACTTATTTAACCTCTTCAAATTCAACGTCTTCAACATTGTCTCCTTGAGCTTGTTCTCCTTGTGGTTGTTGAGCTCCACCTTGAGCTTGTTCTCCTTGAGCATACATTGCTTCAGTAGCGGTTTTCCAAGCAGCATTGATTTTGTCAAGTGCAATTTGGATCGCGTCGATGTCTTGAGATTGGTGAGCCATTCTCAATTCAGTCAAAGCATATTCGATAGCTACTTTGTTTTCGTCAGTTAATTTTGCTCCAAGTTCTTTCAATTGAGATTCAGTTTGGAAAATCATTCCGTCTGCTTCATTCAATTTTTCTACTCTTTCTTTTGCAATTTTATCTGCTCCAGCATTAGCTTCAGCGTCTTTTTTCATTCTTTCGATTTCTTCAGCTGTCAATCCAGAAGAAGCTTCGATACGAATATCGTGAGATTTACCAGTTCCTTTGTCAGTTGCAGATACTTTGATGATACCATTAGCATCAATATCAAAAGTTACTTCAATTTGTGGAACACCTCTTGGTGCTGGTGGAATACCATCTAAATGGAAACGACCGATAGTTTTGTTATCAGAAGCCATAGCTCTTTCTCCTTGTAAAACGTGGATTTCAACGGTTGGTTGAGAATCTGCAGCTGTAGAGAATACTTGAGATTTTTTAGTTGGAATAGTTGTGTTAGACTCAATTAATTTAGTCAAAACACCACCCATAGTTTCGATTCCTAAAGATAAAGGTGTAACGTCAAGTAACAATACATCTTTTACATCTCCAGAAAGAACTCCACCTTGAATAGCTGCTCCAATAGCAACAACCTCATCAGGGTTAACTCCTTTAGATGCTTTTTTACCAAAGAATTTTTCTACTTCGTCAGCAATTCTTGGCATACGAGTTGAACCTCCAACCAAGATAACTTCGTCAATATCAGAAACAGATAAACCTGCATCTTTCAACGCTTTAGCAACTGGTGCCATAGAACGTTTTACTAATGAATCAGTTAATTGTTCGAATTTAGCTCTAGTTAATTTTTTAACTAAGTGTTTTGGTCCTGAAGCTGTAGCAGTTACGTAAGGTAAGTTGATTTCAGTTTCAGCAGAAGAAGACAATTCAATTTTTGCTTTTTCAGCAGCTTCTTTCAAACGTTGTAAAGACATTGGATCCAAACGTAAATCAATGCCTTCTTCAGTTAAGAATTCTTTAGCTAACCAGTCAATTATTTCGTGGTCAAAATCATCTCCACCAAGGTGAGTATCACCATTTGTAGAAAGAACTTCGAAAACTCCATCTCCTAATTCAAGAACAGAAATATCAAATGTACCTCCACCTAAATCGTAAACAGCAATTTTTTGATCTTTTCCTTTTTTATCCAAACCATAAGCCAAAGCTGCAGCTGTAGGTTCGTTGATAATACGCATTACTTTAAGACCTGCAATTTCACCAGCTTCTTTTGTAGCTTGACGTTGTGCATCATTAAAGTAAGCAGGAACAGTAATAACTGCTTCAGTAACTGTTTGACCTAAATAGTCTTCAGCAGTTTTTTTCATTTTTTGAAGTGTCATAGCTGACAATTCTTGAGCAGAATATAAACGTCCGTCAATATCCACACGTGGAGTATTGTTGTCGCCTTTTACTACTTTGTAAGAAACTCTTTTTGCCTCAGCCGAAACCTCAGAGAAAGAATGTCCCATAAAACGTTTGATGGAAGCAATCGTTTTTGTAGGATTGGTCACTGCTTGTCTTTTGGCAGGATCACCTACTTTAATTTCGCCACCTTCAACAAATGCGATGATAGATGGTGTTGTTCTTTTTCCTTCTGAATTAGGAATTACTACTGCTTCACTACCTTCCATTACAGAAACACAAGAGTTTGTTGTACCTAAATCAATTCCGATTATTTTACCCATTTTTATTTATATTTAATTTTTATTGAATACTTATTTTCACGGTTCGAGTTGCAATAGTCAATCTTTGTGCCAAGACAATGACAGTCTTTAAATTGTCAGTTTATGTTAAAATTGGCGTAAAAAGGTATGACAAGATGACATTTAATTCCCTGTCATTGCGAAGAATGAAGCAATCAAAAGGGTTGACCGAAGATAGGTCTGTATTTTTTAATATTTATGCTGACGAATTTCAGAAACTATTCCGATAGCGTGGATTTGCAATCCGTGCCCATAAACAGAATCAAACAAAACAAAAAACAATAATATTTGAAAAAAAAGGCAGATAATTGCAATGGGCAAGGATTGCAAATCCGCGCTATCGTATCGAGTGTTATTGTTACATTCTGAGTTGTTGGTCTAAATCTATTATTGCAAACTAGGCAAGAAAAAGCTTCTTCGAGTTCCCTAAGTCAATAAAATCTTACTTTATTTTCGTATTTAAAGTAGCGATACTAAACTAAAATTTTTATCTTTGATGCAAAGTATTTGAATAAATTATTTTTTCATTCGAATATTTTTAAACTAGAGATTCATTTACTACTCTGTATAGAAACCATAGAAATAACTTTGATAGAAATAACAATTATGAATATCGATATTCTTGTTTGGTGTTTTTTGATTGCGTTGGGATTAGCTGTTTTTACAATTCCTTTTTTACCATCTAAATTAAAAGCCCTAACTGCGTTTTTTCTTGTTTTAATTCTTGCCATTGCTTCTAGTTTTTTTGCCATAAATGTCTTGAATGGGAAACCCATCGAAGCCATTTTTTATGGTGGTAATGTTTTTGGAACTATTCCTTTGCGGATTGATTCCCTTTCGGCTTGGTTTATTTTAATGGTAAATTTTACCGTCGTCAACGGTGCACTATATGGCATTGGTTATATGAAATCCTATTCCGATCAAAAATCAAATAGTGCCTTTCATTGGATTTTATTTGTACTTCTTCACATTGCTTTGCTCTTAGTTTGTTTGGTTCAAAATGGCTTGGCTTTCTTGATTGCTTGGGAAATTATGTCTATTTCTGCCTTTCTGTTAGTAATTTTCGAACATAGTAAACCAGAAATTTTAAAAGCAGGAATGAATTTTTTGGTACAAGCCCATATTGGCGTTGTCTTTTTGAGTATTGGATTTATTGGGGTTTATTTTTCAGAAAATTCTTTTGATTTCATAAGTATTGCTGCATTTTTCAGTCATCATTCGCCTCGATGGATTTTCCTGATTTTCTTTATTGGTTTTGGATTGAAAGCTGGATTTATTCCGCTACATACTTGGTTGCCTCACGCGCATCCCGCTGCTCCATCGCACGTGTCTGGAGTAATGTCAGGAGTTGTGATTAAGATGGGGATTTACGGAATTCTAAGAGTGATAACCTATTTAAAAACAGATTTTGTTCTACTTGGTGAAGCTGTTTTAATCCTATCAATCGTTACTGCCCTTTATGGTATTCTAAATGCGGCGGTTGTACGTGACTTCAAACGAATGTTGGCTTTTTGTAGCATCGAAAATATAGGGATTATTGGAATAGGAATTGGTTTAGGAATGATCGGAAAAGGTATCAATAATCAATATTTGATGCTGATTGGGTTCGCCGGAGCCTTGCTGCATACGCTAAACCATTCGATGTATAAATCGTTGCTTTTCTTTACAGCTGGAAATATTTATCAGCAAACGCATACCCGAAATATGGAGCATTTGGGAGGATTGATCAAAAAAATGCCTCGCACGGCGATTTTCTTTTTATGTGGTTCGCTTGCCATTGGAGGTCTTCCGCCTTTCAATGGATTTATTTCTGAATTTCTTATTTACTCCGGACTGCTCGAGGGTGTAAAGTCAGATAATGTGCAGTTTAGTTCTATGATGATGATTTGTATGGCCAGTTTGGCGATTGTGGGTGGCATTTCGATTTTGACTTTTACCAAAACTTTTGGAACCATTTTTCTGGGATCGCCAAGAGTGGACTTACATCATCATCCGAAAGAAGTTTCGTTGATTATGCAGGTTCCTTTGTTTTTGATTCTGTTGGTAGTACTTATTATCGGGATTTTTCCAAATTTAGTCTTTTCGCCAGCACTTGCAGTTGCAGCTAATTTGAGCGGAACAACCGTTGCTCTTTCTGAAAAAATATTGTCAGTAAGCCCAACAATGGTAATGGCAGGCAGAGTTTCGCTGCTTTTTATAATCCTTGCTGCAATTGTCTTTTACATTCGAAGCAGAACTTTAGCATCAAAAACAACGGAATATACGCCAACTTGGGGATGTGCTTATGTGGCTCCAAATGTGAGAATGCAGTACACTGCAAAATCATTTTCGAAAAGTTTTGCAAAATTATTCAGCTCGATTTTAATCGAAAAAAAGAGGTATCCTGAAATAATTAGCACTAAAATATTCCCCAAAACAAGGACTTTTCATTCGAATTATATGGAGTTTTTTGAAAATAATTTCATCGCAAATATCAATAAACGGATTTTTGCTTTTATGAATTCTTTTATGTTTATCAATAACGGAAAAACCCAAATGTATGTGTTGTACGGTTTCTTCTTTATCATAATTTTGCTCGTAGCCACTTTTTTAAATGTAGTATAACAATGACTATAATTGCCAGCATTATTGTTGTCACCATTCTATCCCTACTTCTGATTGCTTTAGTCAAAGAAGACAGGAAGGGGAATGTTGCTCTTACGGCGGTTATTTTTAATGTAATATTGAGTTCAAGTCTTGCCATTCCCGCATTAAAAGGACAAATGTTTGAACATTTTTTCTACGGTGGTTTGGTTTTTGGAAACATTGCCTTACGAATTGATGCGCTTTCGGGCTGGTTTATTTTGTTAATGAATTTTACGGTGCTGACTAGCATTTTATATGGCAAAAGCTATATGAGTCATTATAAAAATCAATCTGTTAGCCTTTCTATTCACTACATTAGTTTCATTCTCAATCATTTTGCGATGATTGGCATTTATTGCCTTCAAAATTCATTTGCCTTTTTGTGTGTTTGGGAAATTATGGCAATCTCCTCATTTTTGTTAATTATTTTTGAACATCATAAAATACAAACCCTGAAAGCAGGAATCAATTATCTGATTCAATCCCACATTAGTATCATCTTTATGACTATTGGATTTGTTTGGGTAAATTCGTTCACTAACTCGTTTGATTTTAATGCGATAACAAAATACAGTGCATCAGTAAGTCCTGCCGTAAGTTTTGTACTGTTTCTCTTTTTTTTCATTGGTTTTGCTATCAAAGCTGGTTTTGTTCCTTTCCACACTTGGTTGCCGTATGCTCATCCTGCAGCACCTGCCCACGTTTCGGGAATGATGTCGGGAGTTCTTATCAAGCTTGGAATTTACGGTATTCTGAGAATGATATTATTAATTAAAGGAGATTACTTGGTTATGGGTTATTTTATACTTTCCCTATCGGTTATTACGGGTGTTTACGGTGTAATTCTCGCCATCATTCAACACAATATCAAAAAATTATTAGCCTATCATAGTATAGAAAACATTGGCATCATTGGTATTGGTATCGGATTAGGTTGCATAGGTTTAGGATTAAACAATTCCTACCTTGCTTTTGCTGGTTTTGCTGGTGCGATGCTTCACACTTTGAATCATTCACTTTTCAAATCGCTGTTATTTTATGTTTCGGGAACTATCTATCAAGCTGCTCACACTTTAGACATTGAACGACTGGGTGGTTTAATAAAAAAAATGCCTCAAACTGCGGCTTTGTTCTTGATTGCCGCATTAGCCATTTCTGGGCTGCCACCTTTTAACGGTTTTATTTCTGAATTTCTAATGTATTCTGGTTTATTCAAAGGAATTTTGGGAGGAGAACTTTCGGTAACAGCTTTTCTTGTTTATGCGATTTTTGGATTGGTCATTATTGGCGGAATGGCAATGCTTTGTTTTACGAAAGCTTTTGGCATTATATTTCTGGGAAACGAACGACATACACTTCCAGCAACTGTTACAGAACCTGAATTTGGCAAACTTTTGCCAAAATATATGATTGCCGCAATGATCATTTTTATTGGAGTTTTTCCTCAATTTATTGTTTCGGTAGTTGCTCCGGTCGCAGATTTATTTATCGGAAAAACGACAAACTTCATTCCGCCTCAAGAATTTATAAGGACACTTCAATCGGTCAGTTTGGCTGCGGTGGTGTTTATCTTATTGAGTTTAACTATTTTTTGGATAAGAAGAATAAAAACAAAATCTGTACAAATAGTGCTACAACCCACTTGGAGTTGCGGTTATGTGGCACCTACGGCAAGGCTTCAATATACCGCCAATTCCTTTGTGCGTTCCTTTAGAAAACTGATTCATCCACTGTTGATGATGAATAAAAAAGAAGAGGTGCTAAGCGGAGTGTTTCCCAAACCTATTCATTCTGAAACGCATCCTTACGACAGAGTAGAACTGGTTTTGATAGATATTCCGTTGCTGCATCTGAAAGGTTTTATTGGGCGATTCAAATTTTTGCAAAATGGAAATCCTCAATTTTATATACTGTATGGGGTTCTTTTTATTTTTATAATCCTTACCTTTCCACTACTTTTAAATGCTGTTGACTATGTTATTGAATTGATAAAACAAATTTGAAAATGAATGTATTGAGTTTACTATTAATTGTTTTTGCCAGCTTATTTTTCTCTGGAATAGTGATACGGACAAAAAGTATTTTTTCAGGAAGAAAAGGACCGGGTATTTTTCAACCTCTTAAAGATATATGGCGTTTGTTTAGAAAAGGAGCTGTTTACAGTACAACAAGTAGTTTTATTTTTCAAATTGCACCCAGTATTTATTTTGCTTCGGTGCTAATGGCCATTTGTTTTATTCCGTTTGGCAATGAGCCTGGTATTTTATCGTTCAATGGCGATTTTATATTTTTTGCCTATACACTAGCATTAGGTAAATTTTTTATCATCATTTCTGCTTTGGATACAGGCAGTAGTTTTTCTGGAATGGGAGCCAGTCGCGAGGCCTTATATTCGCTTTTGGTAGAACCTGCTTTTTTTATTTTGATGGGTTCTTTTGCACTACTAACCGGTCATACATCTTTCTATGAGATATTTAGTTCGTTGCATTTTGGGTCGCAAGTATCTTATGCTATTGGCACACTTGCTGCTTTTGTATTGGTACTTATCGCTCTTATCGAAAATAGTCGAATGCCTATTGATGATCCAAAAACACACCTCGAACTCACAATGATTCACGAAGTAATGATTCTGGACAACAGTGGTTTTGATTTGGGTCTTCTTCTTTCGGCAACCCATTTGAAGTTTGCGATGTATGGCGCTTTAATTGCCAATTTTTTTCTAACGCCTAATTACGAATGGTATTATTCAATTCCCATATTTATTGGTTCACAAATTTTATTTGCCATCGTAGTGGGAACAATAGAATCTTTTATGGCAAGATTCAGGATGAATCACAATCCCCAATATATTTTTATGCTCACGTCGATAACATTGTTAATCTATCTTGGCGTGTTGTTGATTCTTGGTAAAATTGTATAATAAATTAAATAAAATGACTAATATTCTCCTTATTACTTTTGCCATAAGCCTGATTTACATTGGGCTCGCAAACCGTTTGGGCAGTTATATCAATGCACTGGTTTTTCAAGGGCTAATACTTTTTGGAGTAGCTTTTATTGAACTTATTGAAATTAACTGGATTAATCTTGTTTTCGTCTTGTTAGAAACTATTGTATTTAAAGCCATTGTGATTCCTTACTTTCTAAATTATGTAATTCATAAGAACAAAATTACACGAGATATCGAACCTTATTTACCTGACTTTGTTTCTATTGTGATTATTACAGCGATAATTATTGGCTCCTTCCTACTTTCGAATAGCATTCAGGATTCGCACGTGAGGAAAATATTTTTCGTAGTGGCGATATCTTCCTTGTTTACGGGGCTGTATATTATTGTATCTCGAAGAAAAATTATTACCCACGTAATGGGGTTTCTGGTGATAGAAAATGGCGTTTTTATTTTATCCATAGCCTTAGGAAATGAGATGCCGATGCTAGTAAACATTGGAATTTTACTAGATATTTTTGCGAGTGTTTTTCTTTTGGGAATTTTTGCAAACAAGATTGGCGATGTGATGAAAGAGCAAGATGTAGAACAATTAAGTAATCTAAAAGACTGATATGACACCTTTTTATTCTGGAGTAGTGGGCTATTATTTGATGGGTGCTTTTGCCATAATCATTCTTATGTTTTTTAATAAAAGCAATAGGATAAACTATTTATTGAGCTTTTTGTTTTTGGTATTGCAATGGTCATTTACTATTTATGAATACAATCACATCAATGTAGTAGATTTTGTTTATTTCACTCCAGATGCTTTAGGAATACTTTTTCTAATTATTTTGAGCATTGTCAGTGTGCCCGCGCTTTATCACAGCCATATTTATTGTAATTCAAAAAACGAAAACCCCACCCATCGAGGCATTTATTTTGCTGCAACGGTTCTTTTATTAACCGCTTTGAGTGCAGCTTATTTGTCTAATCATATTGCTATCACTTGGATTTTTGTCGAATTGACCACCTTAAGTTCCTCTGCATTGATTTATCATAGACGAAACATCAACGCTTTAGAAGGCACTTGGAAATATCTTTTTGTTTGCTCCATCAGTATTACGTTAGTTTTTATTGGCATTTTGTTTCTTTCTTTTGCCGTGCAACAATCAGGCGGCACCGATTTATTTTACAAAGAAATGTTTGATAAAGCGAGTGTAATGAATGTTTTTTGGCTCAAATTAGCCTTCCTTTTCATCTTTACAGGTTATACTTCAAAAGCTGCTTTAGTCCCAATGTACACTGCTGGTATCGATGCAAAAGATAAAGCACCTTCGCCATCGGGAGCTTTATTAAGCAGTGTTTTGATGAATGTAGGATTCATTGGTATCTTCCGTTTTTATGAAATTATCAGTCCAACGAGTATTTTTCCCTGGGCAAATAAAATCATTCTCATTACCGGTTTCCTTTCGATTTTTGTGGCTACCGTTTATATGCTTCGAGTTAAAAATCTCAAGCGAATGTTTGCGTATTCTAGTGTTGAACATATGGGCCTAATAATGCTTGGATTGGCTTCGGGCGGAATAGGTCGGTATGCCGCTATCTTGCATTTGGTTTTACATTCCCTGGCAAAGCCTACTTTGTTTTTCCAAATGGGACAAGTATATCGCATCTATAAAAGTAAAAGTATTTACGACATTGGAAATTATTTCAAATACAATCTAACGGGTTCGATGGTTTTATTGCTGGCATTTTTCGTAGTTACTGCAATGCCACCTTCGGGAATGTTTGTGAGCGAATTTTTTATATTCCGCTCCCTTTTCGACTCTGGAAATATATTGTTATTGGCGATTGTCTTGTTATTATTGACAATGATTATCTGGTCCTTTGGAAAAAATATATTCAAAATGCTATTTATAAAACCCGTCAATTTTGATGATGCGACTGCCGAAAAAATTAGTCCGTTTGAATCCCTGAGCCAATTTATACTTTTGGGATTGGTGATTTATCTTGGACTAAATCCTCCCGCCGAACTGGTCCACCTGATTACTGATGCCATTTCTAATTTACCAAAGTAATATGAACAATTATACCCTTATAAAAAACAATCAAACGATTCCCATCGTGAACATTCCTGTTTTAAAGTATGATGATTTTCTATTGCTGAATACTTCATTTTTAAATTCAGAATCCCATCATTGTGTGAATTATTATGGGTATTTAGTTCAAAATCATATTAAGCTAATTTGTTGCATTGCCGATGATTCCAACAGTACTATTTTGATTTCTTCTTGTGAAATAAAAAAAGATGCAACAAAATATCCGTCGTTTTCAGCCAAGCATCTTGCATTTCACGTTTTTGAGAGAGAATTACACGAGAATTTTGGAATTAATTATACCGATCATCCTTGGTTGAAACCCTTGCGTTTTCCTTTCGATCGTGCCAATAAAAAATTGCAAATAAAGGATTATCCCTTTTATCAAATACATAGCGAAGAATTGCACGAAGTGGGTGTTGGACCCATTCACGCCGGCATTATTGAACCCGGACATTTCCGATTTATTTGCAATGGCGAACAAATTCTTCATCTCGAAATTCAAAATGGTTTTACACATCGCGGTGTGGAAACGCTTTTTTTAAACAAGAAAAAACTATTGCAAAGAACCATTCTTGCTGAATCTATTGCCGGTGATACAGTTGTAGGACATTCCGCTGCTTTTGTAAATCTTTGGGAAAGTTTGTGTGAATATGAAGCCGATGAGGATTTGCAATTTGCTCGTACACTTGCTTTGGAATTAGAACGTATCGCAGTTCATACCGGGGATTTAAGTGGAATTTGCACCGATATTGCTTATCAACTAGGAAGTTCAGTTTTTGGAAGATTGCGGACTCCAATAATCAACTTTTTTCAAATTTGGTGTGGCAATCGTCTGGCAAAAGGTCTCATTCGAGTAGGAAATAATCATTTTCCTTTCTCGAAAGACCTTGCACAACAACTCGAAAAAATATTCCAAGATTTTGAATCAGATTATACCGAAATGTACACTGAATTAAAAGAATTACCCAGTGCGCTTTCACGGTTGGAGAAAACAGGCGAAGTTACCCGTGAACAGTCTGCCTCCATTGGTACAGTGGGTATGGTTGCCAAAACATCGGGTATCATTAGAGATATTCGGGCAACACATCCTTACAATTTATACAGCCAAATGAATCACCAACCAATAATAAAAAAACACGGTGATGTATATTCGAGGGTACAAATTCGCAATGAAGAAATCAAACAATCGATAGCTCATATTAGGAAATTATTAGAAAATATTCCAGCAGAAAACAAAAACAATAAACCTTTAAATGAACCCCAAAAAAATTCATTTGCCCTCTCGCTAGTCGAAGGTTGGCGAGGTGAAATTTGTCATTGTGCCATTACTGATGATGAAGGCGAATTACAACATTACAAAATAAAAGACCCATCGATGCACAATTGGTTAGCATTGGCATTGGCAGTCAGAAATAACGAAATTTCGGATTTCCCCATTTGCAACAAAAGTTTTAACTTGAGTTATTGCGGCAATGATTTATAAATAAAATAGTATGATTGGAAATGTAAAGATACTTAAGCATCAAGGAAAACAATATATTCCTGACGTGACCACTGCAAAATTGCCAGGAATTTTCAGAGGAAGACCTGAGATTAGTCTGGAAAAGGTTGATACTAAAGCATTAATCGCCGTTTGTCCAACTAATGCCATTGCAGCAAATCCGGTAAGCATAGATTTGGGAAAATGTGTTTTTTGTGGTGAATGTGCGTTTGCATTCCCCGAAAAAATAAAATTCACCACGGATCACATAATAGCCACCAACGACCGTAATAATCTGATAGTAAAGGAGGGAGAAACCCAAAATATAGTTTTAAATCCCGCATTAATCAAAAAAGAAATCGCCGACTTTTTCAGTGGTTCGTTGAAATTGCGCCAAGTTTCTGCTGGCAGTGATAACAGTTGCGAATTAGAATTGAATGCTTGTTCAAACGTGAACTTTGATATGGGGAGGTTTGGAATTGAATTTGTAGCTTCGCCCAGACACGCCGATGGAATCGTAATTACGGGACCAATAACTGAAAGTATGGCAGAACCATTGCAAATTTGTTATGACGCCATTCCAAGTCCTAAAATAATTATTTTGGCAGGAACTGATGCCATTAGCGGAGGAATTTTTGCCGACAGTCCTGCGTTAAATCGAAGTTTTCTCGAAAAACACAAAGTAGATTTATATATTCCTGGCAACCCAATTCATCCGCTAACGTTTATTAATGGTGTGTTGGAACTAATAAGAAAAAGGAAATGAAATTGTAAAGTAAATAATGGTTTAAAACCCGATGATGTAGTTAATAGAAATTTCGAAATAACTAAAAAATAAAAAATCACCAACTATTTTTGACCGCATTACCTTAATATCAGATTTCTATCTAATATTTAATTTTACGCTTAAACCCACTTCTTCTAATAACGTGAAATCGAAGTCGAATATAATCATACCATTGCGCAACCAAAAGAAAGAAAGCCCCAACAAAAAGTGTTTTTATTTCTAAGTACTTAAAGGCAAAACCCCCAAAAAAACAACCAAAGAAGAAAAAGGTTATGATAGATAACCGTAAAATGATGCTAGTATTTAATTTTTCAATTTCATCAGGGTTTTTAAAGAAAAACAATTGAGACAATTCAATTCCTAAATCGGTAAAAAGACCTGTTAAATGAGTTGTTCTAACTGTAGATTTTGAAATTTTTGTAACCAATGAATTCTGAATACCCATTGCAAAAAGCATTCCGAAAGCAATCCACCTACCCTCTATGCTATGCAATGTCGATTTTGTGCCAAAAAAACCTATCAAAATTAACACTAAAATTTCAATAGATATGGGAATAACGTGTGATAATTCAGGATATTTAAAAGCTACTGATTCAGATATAAAATTAGAACAAAATGCTCCAAATAAAAAGAATAGAGTCAAAACAAAAAAAGTAATTGCAGCTAGATAATCTTGTTTAGTTATCTCTTCTGCAAAATAGGCAAAATGTCCCGTTACATTAGTTGTCAAAGTTTTTACTGCCAGTACACCCGTCACATTTACAATGCCTGCAACGAATGACAATAAAGTAGCTAATCTTAAATTATGTAAATGACTTCTTCTTTTTCCTTGGTGCTGAAACATAAATTATATTTTTTGAACTTTCTTTTTCCTAGTACATCTAGGACTTCTTAACAGTAGTGTTGGCAAATTGTTAAATAGAATTGGTTGAAAATAATCAGGGAATAAATCATTCTATTTTTTAAACCATCTTAAATCCATAATGTGGTAAATGTATAAAAGTGATTCGGAAAATAAAATTTAATTCCCGAAAAATATAATTTAAGGGTTTACCTTAATTTCATTTTTAGATGAAGTTCCAATATATACTATTTTGACTATAGATGGCAGTGAAAGCCGTTTGATTGACTACGATATTTTAGAAATAATAAGTGAATTTCACAGAAAAGCAAAAGACAGACATATTGAATTACACCTCATAAATATCGAAAAAGTAAGCGTTACAGCAGTTCACTAAAAACAAATAATTATTTTTCGGTTTCCGTATCCAACCACATCATAAAAAGTTTATACCCAATTGTGAGTATAATTGCCCCCAGAAATAACCCAATAAAACCATTGTACAGAAATCCTCCAATAGCTCCTAAAAATATCACAAGCATTGGTGCTGGTGCATTTCTTCCCAATAAAATTGGTTTTAAAACATTATCTGACACAAGGGTAATTCCTATCCAAATAGCTAGAATTACAGCAGTGGTAGTATCAGAAACTGAAAACATATAAATTACAACCGGAATCGCAATTGGGCCTACCCCAACCTGAACAATTGCCAGTATAAGGCATAAAATTGTCCACAAACCCGCAAATGGAACACCTGCAATAAAAAAACCAACACCAATCATTGCCGCTTGAATGAAAGCAACTCCAAGAATTCCTTTAACTACATTTCGAATAGTAAGCACGATAATGGAAGTGAAATTTTCGTTATGTACACCCACTAATTTTCCAAAAACTTTTTTGGTAACAACTTCAGACGAATCAGCATAAATTAACAAAACTCCCGCAATAATTATTGACACAATAAAAGATAAAATTCCTTTAGTAAATCCTGCCAATGCTAACAATAAAATAGTTCCATATTCTTTTATTTGGTCAGAATACTTCACAACGGTGTCCTGCAAGTTATCTGAAGCCAGTTGCCAGAAATCAACTATAGGTTTTGTAATAGTAGGCCAGTTTGCTGTACTTCCTCCAGGTGGCGGAATCAAAGGCTCTCCTGCATTAAATAATTCTCGAAAGTGATTCACGCCTTCATACAATGAATACATTATTAAACCGCTCGGAATTATAATAACACTCAACATAAGTAAAGTCAGCACAATAACTGCCAAAATCTTTCTGCCTCTAAAAATTTTTACAAAAAATTTATGAACGGGATAAATGGCAATAGCAATAACTACAGCCCAAATCAGAATTAAAACAAATGGTTTTAAAATATCAAAACACCACATTAACAGTAATGATAATACACCAAGTCGGATGATAGTATCAACAATTTTTTCAAAATTAAAGGTCGAAGAATTCGTTTTAGAGGATTTCATTTGTATAAAAATTTAAATTTATAAGTTGTAAATATAAATAAAATGCTATTAAAAATAGAGCTCAATCTTCTATAT